>JAICGZ010000010.1 GCA_025922875.1 Pyrinomonadaceae bacterium | reverse complement strand
AGTGTCGCTGAATCGAAAGGCAATGCCGGCCCTGGAGCGATCCGTTCCCTCCGTCAAGGGCGACGCCGCCCGTACATTGTTCAACGTCAAGTGCGACAAGATCACTTGGGCTGTTATTGATTCAGGCATTGACGGCGCGCATCCCGTATTTAAAGACAAAGACGGCGAGAGCCGCGTGCTCAAGGCTTTCGATTTCAGCAACATCCGCAAGATCGTGAGTCTCGACAATCTCGACACAACCACTGACGCATTCAAGCAGCGACTCCGCGAACTCCGAGACGGGCGCGAAAAAGAGCTCACCGGGAAGAAAGCGACTAAGATCCTTCAGGAGTTGGCTCTTGATGCTGAGAACGATCGACCGATTCATTGGGAGCTCGTAGAACCATTCATCTCAGTTGATCCAAAGACCGCACGACCTCGCAGCGGACACGGTACGCACGTAGCCGGTATCATCGGCGCGTATGCTGCAAGGGAAACTCCTGAAGGACCAGCCGATCCGAGCTTCTTTGACGGTATGTGTCCCGATATCAGGTTCTACGACTTTCGTGTACTTGCAAAGTCGCTGGAAGACACTGAGTTCGCAATCATCGCGGCGCTGCAGTACCTGCGTTATCTGAACGACCGTAACACTTACCTCACCATTCACGGCGCCAACCTCAGCTTGTCGATACCACACGACGTGCGTAACTTCGCTTGCGGCCGCACTCCGATTTGTAACGAATCTGAGCGACTGGTGGAAAGCGGTGTGGTTGTAGTGGCGGCAGCCGGCAATCTCGGATATCAGCGGTTTGAAACAAAGGATGGTTCTTACGAGGGCTATACGGCTTTCAGTGTTACAGATCCGGGCAATGCTGACGGCGTCATCACCGTTGGTGCAACTCACCGTTACCGGCCACATACTTACGGTGTCAGTTTCTTTTCGAGCCGTGGTCCAACCGGTGACGGACGGTTGAAACCGGATCTGGTTGCTCCCGGCGAAAGAATCGAATCGTGTTTGCCTGACGGAGGCTGGGGAGAACTTGACGGGACGAGCATGGCAGCGCCTCACGTGAGTGGAGCGGCGGCGATGCTGATGGCGCGCTACGACGAACTGATCGGCGAGCCGCGCAGGATCAAGAGGATTCTCTGCGAGAGTGCAACGGATCTCGGACGTGAGCGCAGTTTTCAAGGGCACGGCATGCTTGATGTGCTCAGGGCTTTTCAAAGTATCTAAGGAGAACCCATATGTTTTTCACACTCGACGTGAGGCGCGCTCGTAAAGGCGACTGTCTCATTCTTCACTACGGCACAAAAAACGATCCGGGACTGGCATTGATTGATGGTGGACCATCAAAGGTTTACACACCCCATCTCAAACCGCGACTGGCAGAGATACGGAAAGCGCGCGGACTGGCAGCCGATGCTTCACTCCCGGTCGATTTCCTGATGGTCAGTCACATCGACGACGATCACATCAACGGCGTGCTCGAACTCACTAAAGAGCTGCTTGAAGCAAAAGCCTCGCAACGGCCGCTCCCATTGAAAATAAAGGGGGTCTGGCACAACACCTTCGACGACATCATCGGTAACAGTGCAAAAGAGTTGACGGCTGCCGTGACGGCCCAGTTCGGAGCGGCTTCGTTGTCGGGTGAGGCAGACGTTGACGGCCTCGATCCGGATACAGCCAGGGTGCTCGCCAGTGTGGGTCAGGGGTTTCGGTTGCGCGATGACACCAGAGGACTCAGCCTGCGCGTCAATCCGGAGTTTCACGGCAAACTTGTACTCGCACGGAAGAAGGGCAAAAAGGTAGCTATGGGAAAGGGCCTTCAATTAACGGTGGTTGGGCCAATGAACGATGAAGTCGTGGCGCTGCAGAAAGCCCACGATGAATTTCTGAAGAAGAAAGAGAAGAAAACTGAGGCCGCGCTGGCGGCATTCGCCGATAAATCTGTCGCGAACCTTTCAAGCCTTGTTGTTTTAGCCGAGGCTGGAAAAAAACGCATGTTGCTCACGGGCGATGCTCGGGGCGACAAGATTCTGGAAGGACTTGAACTGGTAGGCCTTCTAAAGCCGGACGGCAAGAGCAAGATTCACGTGGATATTCTGAAGGGGCCGCACCACGGTAGTAATCGTAACGTCGAACCGATCTTTTTCCGTCGCATCACAGCGGACCATTATGTTTTTTCCGGGGACGGTGAGCACGGCAATCCGGAACGCGAGACGTTGGAGATGTTGTGGGCGGAAAGAGGCGACGAACAATATACGGTTCACTTAACCTACCCGATCGATGAGATCGATGCCGAGCGTAAGAAGGAGGTTAAAAAGAAAGGGAAGCCCTGGTCACCGAAGAAGCAAAGTCTTAAGGCATTCCTGGAGGAGAATAAGAAATTTGCGAAGAAGGTTGTTATCGTCGACGAGAACAAACCGCACCTGATCAACCTGCTGGATAAGATGTGATTTGAATCCACAGATTACACAGACAAGCTCCTGGTAATCTGTGGACCTCTTAATCCTTAACACGCCAGGGCTTAACCCTTAAATCTGTCAGCCTCACTTTGTCATCGACTAAATCGTTAATGGTCACTCCGGCAAGCTTCGAGTAAGCGAGCAGAACCAGCAATGACGGCTCTCGCCCGCCTTGTTCAAAGAGTGAGATGCTGGACGGATAAAGCGGCTCCCCTTTGACAGCGAGCCTCTTAATCAGTGCTGACTGAGTCAGACCAAAATGTTTCCGTAAGAACCGCAGCTTTTCGGCAAGCAGGTTAGGTCGCGATCGGTGAGCGCGCCCCATCAACTTGTCCTCCCGGAAGAGGCGCAACTGCACTTGCAAAGCTTTCTAAATAGAAATACGCTGTGGCTGGCTTTAGGAGAGACCCGGAATCGAAGCTTCCGGGCGGCGAGCATCTCAGGCGATTCTCGTTCGCCAGTTAATCATTCCATTCATGTTAGCGAAGTGCGTGGCCCAGAGGCAATCGGGTTAGTGCTTCGCCCTCGAGAGTGGCAACTTAAGGGTTTGGGAAGTTGCCACTCTCGCCCTGTTTTAGCACAGACTTAAACAAGTCGACTCGTTCTGACGATCAAGTAAACCACTTGCTTTGTCGTTGCGAAGCCATACTAACAAACAGATTTTCGCTTTGGGAGGATACTGCCACAAAGCACAAAAAATGCGGCGAGATTTTTTGCTTTTTTGCTTCTTTGTGGCGGTTCACAATTCTTAACAAATTTTTACCTGCACTTAACACAACCTTTCTTCACCCCACTTAGTATTCTCTGCTCGTAATGGCACAATGTAGCGGCGCTTCCCGGCTGGCGACGGCGTGCGCAACAAATGCGCGCGCGATATCGTACCCGAACCAAACTCCACCTCCGGGGTCTATAAATAGACGCTGGATGCGCTAAGGAAATAACTCTATGAAATTCAAGCAGAGCTTGTCTTATCGTCTGGGACTTGTCCTGGCAATGAGTGGACTCTGCGCCACTCTCTCCGGTTGTGAAAATAAAGCCCAGCAGAATTTTGAGCGCCCGCCCGCACCGGTGGTCGTGAGCACAGCAGTGTCTCAGGATGTCTCGAATTACATGGACGCACTCGGCAAGATCGTCGCGCGTGAAATCGTGGCCATTCAGCCCCAGGTCTCGGGCCGCATCGAAAAGATCCATTTCACTGACGGCACGAACGTGCGGAAGGGTCAACTCCTCTTTACGATCGATCCCCGCCCCTTCGAGGCAAATCTCAAACAAGCTCAGGCAAACCTGTCCAAAGACGTTGCGGCCAAGAAGCAGGCCGAGGCGAATTTGGCTCGCGAGCTGGCACGCGAGCAATGGGGACTGACACAGGTAAACCGATATAGCACGCTCGTCGAGCAGGGAGTCGTGCCGAGCGAGCAATACCAACAACTGCGCGCAGAGTACGATACGCTTAAAGCCAATAGCGAAGCCGCACGCGCCGCCGTGCGCAGCGCAGATGAAACCATCAGAGTTGATAACGCTGCGATTGAGACCGCCAAGGTCCAACTCAGTTACTGCTACATCCACTCGCCGATTGACGGACGCGCGGGACAGCGACTTGTAGACGTCGGCAACGTCGTGAATCCCGGAACTTCGGGTAATTCGGAAATGAGCAACGGTTCGGTTCCGAGTGGTGCTCTGCTGGTGATCGAACGACTCGATCCGATCTACGCGGATTTCACCATCTCGCAAAACCATTTGACTGCGGTGCAAGAGCAGATGCGCTCGGGCACTCTGATGGCTGAAGTGCGTCTGCCGGACAACGCCGAGAGCACAGTTCCAGGACGCTTGACGTTTATCGACAATGCAGTGCAGGCGGAAACTGGTCAGGTAACGCTTCGGGCAACACTACCGAATCCCGATCATCGTTTCTGGCCCGGTCGTTTCGTCAACATCCGACTGCTGCTGGGCACAGTGCAAAACGCGGTACTGGTTCCTGCTTCCGCTCCCCAGATGTCAGCGAACGGTTCGTACGTTTACGTCGTCAAGCCTGACTCCACTGCCGAGCAGCGGCAAGTCTCGCTGGGCCAACGGCAGGGAGATCTGGTCGTGGTGGAGAAAGGCGTCGCGGCAGGTGAAAAGGTCGTGACGAATGGACAACTCGGCGTTACTCCCGGCGGCAAAGTACTCGAGCAACAACCAGCAACGGCTGCAAGCGAGTCGAAGTAAATGAATCTCTCAGAACCATTCATACGCCGGCCCGTAATGACGGCGGTGCTGACTCTTTCAGTGATCCTTTTCGGGGTGATGAGTTATTTTCAGCTCCCTGTAAACGATCTGCCCGCCGTCGATTATCCAGTAATCCAGGTGATGGTTGGTTATCCCGGCGCCAGTCCGGACACCATCGCCAACAATATCGCCACGCCCCTCGAGCGCCAGTTCATGCAGATCAATGGACTGGAAGTAGTAACTTCGCAGAGCACTCAGGGGGTAGCGACGCTTACGCTTCAGTTCGCTCTCGAGAAGAACATCGATGCCGCCGCGACGGACGTCCAGACTGCGATCTCGCAGGCGACCGGCAGTCTTCCGGCGGACCTGCCCTCGCCGCCCACTTATTCAAAGACCAACCCCAACGATCAGCCGATCATGTACATCGCGATGACCAGCGATTCGGTCACGCCGGGCCAGTTGTACGACTATGCGAGCACGCAGGTGGGCCAGCGAATCAGCATTCTGCCGGGCGTATCGCAGGTCAACGTGTACGGGACGAAATCGGCGATCCGCATCAAAGCGGATCCGGCGGCGATGTGGGCGCGTGGTATCTCGATAGACGACCTCAGCACCGCGATTAAGAATGGCACAAGCTACACGGGCGCGGGCCAGTTGGACAGTCCCTCTCGAACCGCGATTCTGCGGCCGCAGGGTCAACTCGAAACCGCTGATCAATACAGCAATTTGATCGTCGGCGGCACGAACAATGCGCCGGTGTATCTTCGCGACGTCGCGACCGTCAAAGAGTCGGTCCAGGACGAACGCGTAAACATGCGGTTCTGGGTGCGCGGGTTTTCAGTACCGACGGCGACTGTGATCGTGGCGGTCAATCGACGCGCCGGCGCCAATGCGGTGGAAGTATCGAAGTCGATTTACGGAATTATGCCGGCGCTCAGTTCGGAGTTGCCCGGCTCAATCCGGATCATGCCGATCTACGATCGTTCGGCGAGCATCGTCCACTCAGTCGCCGACGTGCAGGTGACGCTGGTCATCGCATTCGTGCTGGTAGTGATCGTGATCTTTGCTTTTCTCGGCCGGGTGACTGACACACTTATTCCAGTGGTCGCACTACCGTTGTCGTTGCTCATCACGTTCATCGCGATGCGCCTGATTGGTTACAGCCTCGACAACCTTTCGTTGATGGCGTTGACGCTGGCGATCGGATTCCTGGTGGACGACGCGATCGTCTTTCTCGAGAACACCGTGCGGCGCATGGAGCGCGGCGAGCACCCCTTCCAGGCGGCGATCAACAGCGCGAAGGAAATCAGCTTCACGATCATGTCGATGACGATTTCACTCGCGGCTGTGTTCATACCGCTGGTGTTCATGACCGGATTGGTGGGACGAATTTTCCGTGAGTTCGCCATCACGATCGTGATCGCGATCCTTGCATCCGGTCTTGTGTCGCTGACGCTTACTCCGTTGATGTGCGCGCGACTGCTGAAAGAGCGCGGTGAGGGTTCGCGCAAAACGTGGATGGAACGTGTCATCGGAGGAATCGAGAAACGGATCCTGGCGTTCTACGGCGGATCACTCTGGTGGTTCCTGCGTCATCGTTGGGTCTCGCCTGTGATTTGGGCAATTTGTTTGGCGGGTACGATCTGGCTGTTTTTACTGGTTCCAAAAGCATTTCTGCCGCCGGGAGACAGTGGCGTGATCTTCGGCGCTTTTATCGCCGCGGAAGGTTCGTCACCAAAACAGATGAGCGAGTACCAGGATCGCGTCGACGAGATGTTGCACCAGAATCCAAACGTCATCACCGACTTCACGATGACTGGCGCTACCGGGTTTCTCGCATCGAACCAGGGCATCACCTTTACGTTCGTCGGGCCACCCGAGAAACGAAAGCCGATTGCAGAAGTGACGGCGGAGATGATGGGCCAGCTCAACACCATTCCCGGTATCATGACTTTCCTGCGGCCGCTTCCCGTGTTGGAGATCAGCACCGGCGTTACAAACCAGAACCAGGGTCAATACGCCTTCACAGTTTCGGGCGCGGACCCCAACCAGGTTTACGACACTGGCCAGAAGCTCATGGCCAAGCTCATGGAGTATCCCGGGTTTTTGACGGTTTCGTCTGACTTCTACAACAACACGCCAAACTTAAACATCGATATCAAGCGCGATGAAGCGAAGACGTATGGTGTTTCCGAGGCGCGGATTCTCACCTTGTTGCGCAATGCTTACTCGCAAAACTATCTCTACCTGATTAAAAAGCCCGAGGACCAGTATCAGGTCATCTTAGAGATGGACGATCCCGTGCGCGAGAAGCCGGAAGATCTTTCGCTGCTCTACATTAAGTCAGATGACGGCAGTAAGCTTGTGCCGCTTAGCGAACTGGTCACGTGGAAATCCGTGCTTGGCCCACAAGTGGTGAATCACCTCAACCAGTTCACCAGCATGACTCTGTTTTTCAACCTCAAGCCGGGTGTAGCGCTTGGCGATGCAACGAATCACATCAACCAGGTGGCGGCGCAGATCGTTCCGCCCGGCATACGCGCTGAGCTGCAAGGCGAGGCGCAGACGTTCAGCAATACCGTCAGGAGTCTGACGATACTGATGGCGCTGGCTGTGTTTGTGATGTACGTGATCCTCGCGATCCTTTACGAAAGTTACGTCCATCCGCTGACTGTGCTTTCGACTCTACCAACCGCGCTCGTTGGCGGACTGTTGACGCTGATGGTGTTTGGCGAAGAGGCGTCGCTCTACGCGTTCGTCGGCATGTTTATGTTGATGGGTATCGTGAAGAAGAACGGAATCATGATCGTCGACTTTGCGCGTCACCGCGTTGAGGCAGGTGAGGCTGCGGACAAGGCCATCCACGATGCGAGCATGGACCGCTTCCGGCCGATTCTGATGACGACGCTGGCGGCGGTCTTCGGCGCTATTCCGATCGCGTTGGGTTATGGCGCTGATGGATCTTCCCGCCGTCCGTTGGGGTTGGTTGTTGTTGGTGGGCTAGTGGTTTCGCAGTTTATTACGCTCTACATCACTCCTGTTATTTACCTGTATCTCGAGCAGTTTCAGGAGAAGGTTCTGGATCGAAGTTCGTTCTTCCGTTCGCGCCGCACGCAGACGACTCCTGTGGTTGAGACTCAACCTGCGCCCGAATCGCTCACGTAGATTTCTCGCGCAAATGCGCCTTTGCGCGAAACTGCCTACTTTCCTTTTTCCGGCGCTGCCAAAAATACCTGAATCGTAGCCGCGCTGCGCAGTTTCTCCATAAACGCACGCTCTGCAATACGCAGTTCCGTCTGTTGCAGATAGCCGACGATCGCGTCTTTTGTTTGCGCGAAGTCTCCGCTCACACGCTCCTTATTCTCTTCAAAAAACACACGCGCCTGCTCTTCTGTCACCTGCCTCGGCTTAACTTCAACGTCAAGCAACGCAGTTGTGGTTATCTTTCTCTTTTGCGCTTCCTGCATCAGGAGTGTGTCGTTGATGTTTAGGTCAAGTTCGTCCTTCCGCAGTTTGTAAATCCGCCCCTGAACAGCAGAAATCAACGGCTTGAGTGAATCTTCTACGTCTCCGGCTGTGATGTTTGTGCCGTTAACGGTGGCCATCACCTGAGCGCGTTCTGCTTCATTCCGTGGCGGCGCAACTTGAGCAGCCTTAACAATTGTCTTACTGGCGGCGCGTAGTCCATCGGCAAATTTCTTTGCCTCGAGGCGCTGTCGCTCTTCTATCAGATAGCGGACGATATTTTCTTTGGCGGCGCTGAAGTCATCACGGATTCGCGGTTTGTTTTGATCATAAAACACCTGGACTTCAGCCTCAGTGGGCGTCTTTACTTTGGCGACCACCTCTATTTCGAGCAGCTTTGTCGTAGTAAGACCACGTTTAGCAGCCTCAGCAGCAAGCAGCTTCGAATTAATTATCAGATCGAGTTCTCGCTTGCGTGCCTCGATAACCTGCTGTTGTAACTCGCGAATCGAGTCACCAATCGACTTTTCAAGGTCGCGTGGGCCAATCGTCACGCCGTTTACGATCGCCAGCGTGGCTGGTAAAACTTGCGACTCGCAGGCGCAATCTTCGGCGGCTATTTGAGTTTGCGCCAAGCCCACTGCCGGCAACGAAACCATCGTTAGAATAATTGCAGTTATCACTTTCCTCATGATCCATCTCCTTTATCGGCGTCACCGAGTTTGGACCACACCTAGCAAACGTCGTGCTGTGCGAATTTTTTCTCGAATCTATTCTTTGCGAACTCGAATTGGGTAAAAGCGCGCACCAACTGTGGAGGTTTCCGCTTTTTTTTTTACATGGCTCTTATCTCACTGCTGATGAAAGGCTGAGCCAAACGGCTGAACCAACGCTGCGTACGAAAATTGCAAGGTGGCTTGCAGCCTCGCAATAGCAGTCTATCAGGTGCTCAGTCTTTCTCATGCACCTTCGGATTAAATGTCGGGTTCACCGTACGCCGGTTGGACCATAGGGCCCACCAGCTTACCGAGTCTTACCGAACCCGTCTGGAGGAAAAGAAGATGGAAAACGAACATTACATACGTGGAAGGAGGAAGCTCTCCTTTCTGCTCTTGTTCTCATTGCTTGTGTTGCTGCTAACGGCGGCCGGCTCACAGGCACAGACTCCAATAATTGACGATATAACTGTCGAGCCTCTTCCGACGCCAACGCCCACAGCAGTCTGTAGCCGGATAATAAAGGCTGATGTGGTCGCGCTCGATCAGGTAATCACGTACAACCGCCTCGGGGCAGTTAATCCGGGCGGTATGATCTACGCGCTCAAACAGGACATCGTACCGATCGATGCGGCAAAGGGCCTTGTCGCCGGGAACGTACAGTTGCGTTCCAACAAGCGGCCGCGGCCCATTGCCTTAAGAATGAATAGCGGCGACTGTCTGAGAATTACCTTTACTAATCTCCTGTCGTCCTCTCCGATTCACGATCAACCGGCAACTCGCACCGCCGGCATACACGTCATCGGGATGGAGTGGGTCGGCAGTTCCGCTTCCGACGGATCGAATGTCGGAAATAATCCGCCGAGCCTTGTTGCTCCAGGCGGTTCGACTATTTACACCCTTACCGCTACGCGTGAAGGCAACAACCTGATGTACAGCACCGCAGCTACGACAGGCGGCGAAGGTGATGGCGGCTCGTTGGCCCAGGGTTTATTCGGGAGCGTCAACGTCGAGCCCAAAGGAGCGGAGTGGTATCGCTCGCAGCTAACCGCAGAGGACATGACCCTGGCGAAAACCGGCACAACCCCCGGCGGCCAGCCGATTATCAATTACGACGCAGTGTATCCCGTAGGACATCCCAGGGCCGGTAAGCCGATTATAAAGATGCTTAACGGCGACACGATCGTGCACACCGACCTGAACGCGATCATCACTGGGCCAAACAAAGGACGTTTTCCGGCCGGGACCTTCAAGGTGAATCCAACCGAACCAGATCGCGAACGTCCGTTTAGAGAATTCACCGTGATCTATCACGATGAAATCAAAGCCGTGCAGTCGTTTCCGCAGTTCGAGGATCCAGTTCTCAAACACACGCTTTACAGCGTGAAAGACGGATTCGGCATTAACTACGGCGTAGCCGGCGCGGGCGCAGAAATTCTCGCGAACCGGCTTGGAGTCGGCCCCATGGCCAACTGCACCGAGTGCAAGTTTGAGGAGTTCTTCCTTTCGTCATGGACGGTTGGCGATCCGGCACAGATAGTTGACGTGCCGGCTAATGCGACCGACAAGCTGGGTAATTTGATCAAGGGAAGAAAGGCGACGAAAGTCTTGTATCCCGATGATCCTTCCAACGTGCATCACAGCTATCTCGGAGATCCCGTGAAGATGAGAGTCGTGCACGCGGGACCAAAGGAGCATCACGTTCACCACCTGCATGCGCATCAATGGTTACAAACACCTGACGACGATAATTCAACGTACCTCGACAGTCAGAGCCTTGGACCAGGTTACGCATTCACCACTGAAATTACCCACGGCGGCACGGGCAACCGTAATCAAACCGTCGGCGATTCCATCTTCCACTGCCACTTTTATCCCCACTTTGCACAAGGCATGTGGGAACTGTGGCGCGCACACGATGTATTTGAAGCGGGCACAGTACTGGATGCCAATGGCGTTCCCGTGCCGGGTTCTCGCGCTTTACCCGATGGTGAAATCGTGGCGGGCACACCGACGCCCGCGATAGTGCCACTGCCGACCCTGGCAATGGCTCCGATGCCGACGGCTGCTTTACCCGGTTATCCTTTCTTTGTTCCGGCAGTCGCAGGCCATCGTCCACCAAAGCCACCGCTCGACACGATCGATGATGGTGGTTTGCCGAGACACATCATCGTAGGCGGAACGTTCGTCAGCGTTGAGAACCGTCTCGACTTCAGCAAAGAGTTAATAACTGCCGTTGCACAGAAAATCGCTGAAACCGGCACGGCTTCAGAGCTGGCCGCAATGGTCTATCACGAGCAACGTTTGCACGCGAGCTTCAAGCCTGATGGCACGCCGGCAAATTTCGTGTTGAATGGACTGCCGCGCAAGCCCGGCGCTCCTTTTGCCGATCCCTGCATCACCAGCAGTGGAACTCCAACAGGAACTCCGCGCACGTACAAAGCTGCTGCGTTCCAACTTGATATCAAATTGAACAAGGCGGGCTGGCACTTCCCGCAATCTCGTATTCTTTCACTGTGGGCGGATGTGGATCCGACAATCAATGGAAAGAAACCGCCGGAACCCTTCTTCTTCCGCGCGAATAGCAACGATTGCATCACCTTCTACCACACGAACCTGGTCCCCGGTGTGTATGAACAGGACGATTTTCAGGTTCGTACGCCGACAGACATCATTGGACAACACATTCACCTGGTGAAGTTTGACGTCACTTCGTCAGACGGCTCAGGCAATGGCTTCAATTACGAAGACGGAACCTTCAGTCCCGACGAAGTAATCGAACGCATTCACGCCATTCGCAAACAGAATAGATGCATCGGAACAGATTCGGGCGATATTCGCGACGGGACGTTTACGTGTCCGACAGCGAAAGCTCACCCATTCTTCGGTACTCTCGGCGCGCAGACCACGGTACAGCGCTGGTTTGCCGACGATGTTCTTAATAACAACAAGATAGACCGTACGCTTCGCACGGTGTTTACGCACGATCACTTCGGACCATCGACTCACCAGCAGGGCGGTCTCTATGCCGGTCTGGTAATCGAACCTACAGGGTCCGTCTGGAAGGATCCGGAAACGGGCGCAGTCATGGGAACACGGCTCGTTGACGGTGGACCAACAAGCTGGCAGGCGGCCATCATCGAGAAAGATCCGTCACAGAGTCATCGCGAGTTTCTCTTTGAATTCGCCGATTACCAGCTCGCGTATGTAGCCGGCGCCGGCGTTGACGGCAATGGTAATCCGATCGCCGATCCAAAAGGCGTGATCAATCCGCCGATCAAAGACGAGGTTGGCTTGCCCTTCATCGTTGAGAACGGCTTTGTTTGTCCTGGCGGAGTTCCGGCTCCATGTCCGGAAGCAGTCTCAGCCGCCGACCCGGGTACCATGAGCGTTAATTACCGGAATGAGCCCGTGCCTTTGCGCGTGCGGAATCCGGCGACCAACACTCAGGCCAGCGGTGCTGCCGGTGATCTATCAAAGGTTTACAAATCGAACATCACACGCGCTGACCCGGACTTCAACGTGCAGCCGACTTTCTATCCTGCACTGACTAAGGGAGTGAAACCCGGCGATCCATTCACGCCGCTCCTGAGAGCCTACGAAAATGACCGGGTTCAAATTCGCATACTTGTGGGAGCACACGAAGAAACACACAACCTGACTATTAACGGTCACAAGTGGCTGCACCAACCCGGTACGCCGCAAGACCCGCTTGCAGTCAACAACTCCGGTTACAGGAACTCGCAAGTAGCCGGAATTTCTGAACACTTTGAATTTCTGACAGGCAAGGAATCGATCCTGGGCAATCGTCCCTTTGTCGATTACCTCTACCAGAACAACGCGTCTGTTGACGGCCAGTGGAATGGCGTTTGGGGAATCATGCGAGTCTACAATGGCCGGGCTGGAAAACAAGCAGACCTGATAACGCTGCCCAACAACCTCGAGGGAGCAGCAGACGTCTCGATCAACGATTCGTCGTTCCCTATCGACACAAACTTTCCCAATGGTGCAACCGACTACGAAGACAAAACAGATACTTCGATCAGTACTGATTTCAAGACTACAACTGACACGAAGTACATGTCTCCTGACATGATCACGAAGCTCAATGAGGGTGCCCTTTTCGGTGGTACTACCGAAACCATCGTCACTGCACTCCCCACTGACTTCGCAACTGGCAAGCCCGATCCAACCGCGATCTGTCCGCTGAACGCACCAAAGAGAACCATCAGCGTTACCGCGGTCAATGCCTCAGCATTGCCGGGAGGTAAACTCGTATACAACAGCCGCGCTGGTAACGGTGGAGCGCTCAACGATCCGACGGCGATCATGTACTTCCGCAGTTCGGACCTTGACTCCTACGGCAAGGTGAAGGCTGGGGTACCGATTGAACCGCTCGTGGTCCGTGCAAGGGCCGGTGAATGCATCAACTTCGCTTTGATTAACAAGCTACCGAAGGTACTGGCGGATCTCGACGGCTTCAACACGATGCCAAACCTGCTCTACCACTTCAATGCTAATCAAGTGAGACCGTCAAACCACGTTGGTTTGCACCCGCAACTGCTTGCTTATAACGTAGCAAACAGTGATGGGAAGAACGTTGGCTTTAATCCAAATCAGACGGTTGGACCAGGCGGCATCGTAAGGTACACGTGGTACGCGGGTGACGTTGTTATCAATGGCTCCCAGCGGATTGCGACCCCGATCGAGTTTGGCGCAACCAATCTGATCTCGTCCGACCCAATCAAGCACAGCAATAAAGGTGCGATTGGTTCGCTAATCATCGAACCTCAGGGATCCACGTGGATTGAGGACGCGGGATCACGCGCGCAAGCGACAGTCACCAAATCCGACGGCACGTCGTTCCGTGAATTCGTAATGCAACTCCAAACGGACATCAACATGAGGTTCGCGGACGGCAGTCCGGTACCAAACCTTGGTGGCCCGGACGGAGCAGAAGACAACGAAGATTCGGCGCAGAAAGCGATTAACTATCGCACTGAGCCGCTTTGGAAACGGATGAATTATCCTCCGCAGACTTCGTTTGAGAACACGAACAATTTCGACTTCACCAACGTGCTAACCAACGCACAGGTTGGAGGCGATCCGCAGACGCCGGTGTTCACAGCTCGTGCTGGCCAGCAGGTCAGGTTCCGAGTTCTGAATGCCAATGGTCACGCACGCAATAACGTGCTAAATCTACATGGACACTTCTGGCAGGAGGAGCCTTATACCAATAGATCCAAGGTGATTGGCAACAATCCTCTGTCAGAGTTCAAGGGTGCTCAGTATGGAATTGGACCGTCGTCACACTATGAAGTGATACCAGTGAATGGTGCAGGCGGTGCACGCCGAATTACCGGCGACTACCTCTATCGCACACAGACGTCGCTCATGTTTGATGGCGGAATCTGGGGTATCTTCCGTGTAGCGCCGTAACTCCGCGGCCGGCCATAAACCGGGCCACAACGAGGCACAGAAAGCACATGTTACATGTGCTTTTTGTGCTTTTGTGGTCCAAAAATTTTTCGCACCACGCCGTAATTTTCCCCAGTCTTTCAGGAGATAACACTCACTTCCTCAACATTTCGCGCGGGCACAAAGGTTGCACTAGGCGGGTCAATCACCGAGAGGAGTGCAACCATGAAACTACACACCCACCGAAACATTTTATTCGCCGGCCTGCTTCTTTTTGCCGTCGCTGTCGCGGTGCAAGCTCAGGAAGCGAAGCCACCCGCTCCACCACATAAAATAGTTGAGCAGGGCATTGCGATCGAATTCACCGCCGAGCCTCTGGCCCCGAAGGCAACCACGATCAGGGCCGCAGAGGACGTCAGCGTCAAGTTCAAAGTTACAGACACGACGACCGGGACTCCCGTGAAAGGGCTGGGTCTTTCAGCATGGATCAGCCTGCGCCCGGCCGACAAAGCCACCGAGCCCGCACAGTGTCGCGAGAAAATTCAGTCGTATCTCACCGGCAGCCTGCGCACGCGTCCGGACGTCGATCTGAATTCTTATTACGTGCTTGCCTTAAACAAGAGCCCCGATATCTCCGTTATCGATCCGTTGTTGGGATACGGCGGAAGCAAACTGCTCACTCTGGTGATGATGAGGAGCCCTGGCGAAGATTGGCTTCTGACTCGCGACGGCGAAAAACTCTTCGTCACCTTGCCGCTGGTCAACCAGGTCGCGGTAATCGACACGCGCAGTTGGAAAGTAACCAACTACATCGACGTCGGAACCAGGCCGGCTCGCATCGCCATTCAGCCCGATCAGCAATACGTGTGGGTTACAAACGATGGCAATGAAACGGACGGTGGGGTGACGATCATCGATCCGGTCAACTTGAAGGTGGCTGCAAAGATTGCGACCGGCGCCGGTCAACACGACATTGTTATCAGCAACGATAACCGGTTCGCCTTTGTCTCGAATCGTGAAGGTGGAACGGTTTCGATCATCGACATTCGCAAACTGGAAAAAATCAATGATGTGAAAGTTGGTCCAGGTCCTGTCTCTATGGCCCAGTCTGATTTGAGCAAAGCACTGTACGTCGCAAGCGAAGTCGACGGTACCGTGACGGTTATCGAGCAGCAGAACCATCAGGTGCTGGCGCGTATGAAAACAAAGCCGGGTGCGCGTTCCATCCGATTCGCACCAACCGGCCGGCATGGATTCGTACTCAACACAAAACAAAGCCTGGTAAGCATCTTCGACGCCGCCTCGAATCGCATGCTGCATGAAGTAAACGTTGGCAGCAGCCCGGATCAAATTATGTTCAGTGACACGTTTGCCTTCGTGAGATCACTCGAGACGGAAAACGTGCACATGCTGCGGCTTCGGACCATCGGTAAAGAGGTTGACATCACTGACTTCCCGGGCGGCCAGGGCTCTCCTGGAAACGGTCCTGCTCCGGTGCGTGCGGATTCGATCGTGTTGGCGCCGGAAGGAAACGCCGTTATCGTGGCGAATCCGGTTGATAAAGTGCTTTACTATTACAGCGAGGGAATGGCGGCCCCGATGGGCAACTTCCAGAATTATCGTCGCGAGCCGCTCGCCGTTCTCATCGTCGATCGCAGCTTGCGGGAACTCAAACCGGGCATCTATTCCACCACGATCAAGTTGCCCTCCAGTGGCCGCTACGATGTCGCTTTCGTAAATGACTCTCCGCGTGTCTCACATTGCTTTGAGATAGGTGCTGAGGCGAACCCTGCACTCAAAGAGAAACAACCGATCGCTCTTAGCATCGAGCATCAGGTGAAGGAGAGGACGTTAGCAGTTCGCCGGGATTTCACCTTCCGTTTCAAGCTCGTCGACACTGCAACGGGGAATCCTAAGTCAGACTTAAAAGATGTGCGTGTATTGACGTTCCTGAGTCCGGGTATTTGGCAACGCCGGGACATTGCGCAGTCAGTCGGTGACGGAGTCTACGAACTCAAGATCAACGTACCGCAAACGGGCCTCTACATGCTGTTTGTTGAATCGTCATCGATGGGCGTGCGTTTCATAGACCTGCCTTACCTGATGCTACACGCAACCGACCAAGAAGAAGCAAACTCATCTGAGGTGAAATAAAATGTATACACAACCAAATCTTTCCAAAGCTCTCATACTAGCCGTGATCATGACAGTCGGATTTGAAGTCCAGGCGCAATCGAGTGTAGTACCGCCGGCTTCTCACGCGAAAAAGGCCGCCAAAAAAGAGGCGCCAACTTACGTTTGTCCGATGCATCCCGATGTTACATCGGCAAAACCCGGCAGGTGCCCGAAATGTAAGATGGATCTCCGGCCCGCAAAAACGGAGAGCACGCTTTCGCCCGATAATCGCACCGAACCAACTGGGCCGAAGGTTGCAACTCCACCCACTGCTCGCAACAAGATGGTGATCCCGGACGTCGAGGTGTTGGATCAGCACGGCAACGAACTTCACTTCTACCGCGATCTCATCAAAGACAAGACGGTAGCGATCAACTTCATTTTTACGAACTGCACCACGATTTGCCCGCCGCTTGCCGCAACCTTTGCACGACTGCAAAAAGAGATGGGCGAGAAGGTGGGCAAAGACGTCCACCTCATCTCCATCAGCGTCGATCCAGTGACAGACACACCGGAGCGTTTGAAAGCCTGGGGCGCCAAGTTCAAAGCCGGCCCAGGTTGGACCTTCGTGACGGGCGAAAAACAGGAGATGGATAAGTTGTTGAACGCGCTCGGCGCGGCGGTGTCAAAACGAGAAGATCACACGCCGGCGATGATCATCGGCAATGATGCCAGGGGCGTGTGGACACGTACTTATGGTCTCGCAAAGATAACTCAAATTGTCGGTGTGATTCAGAACGTGATAGCAGGAAGAGTCGAAGAGTCATCCGCGGCCGAGGAGGTCAAGCCATGAAGTTGCACCTCGCCATTCTACTAATCGTGTTCTCGACGGTGACGGTTTTGGGTCAATCGGCTGGGCAGAAGGCGAAACCAACCGAGCCTTCCTCGTTGCCAAAAGTTGATGATGGTCCAACGCGTTCACCTGCTGAGAGGTACTTTTCAGACGTGGAACTGATCGATCAGGATGGTCAGAAGCTGCGGTTCTACACTGACGTGCTCAAAAACAAAGTCGTCGTTATCAACACCTTCTTCACCACCTGCACGAGCATCTGTCCGCCGATGAATCGTAATTTCGAGAAAATGCAGGATGCACTGGGCGACCGGTTAGGCAAAGAAGCTTTCCTCGTTTCGATCAGTGTCGATCCGGAAACAGATACACCGACACGACTCAAAGATTATGGCCGCCGGTTTCATGCTCGACCAGGATGGCTGTTTCTGACCGGTAAAAAAGAGAACGTTGACTGGGCGCTTTACAAGCTGGGCCAGTACGTGGAAGCCAAAGGCGAGCACACGAGCATATTCATCATCGGCAATGAGCCTAAAGGACTCTGGAAGAAAGCGTTTGGCCTGGCAAAGGCTGATGAGTTAATAAAGATCCTCGAAGACGTAATAAACGATCGCTAGTGCGTCTCTCTGGAGTGCGGCGGCTTGACGGGAGGTCATCGCTACCATGATCACGAGATTAATAATAGTAAGTCTCATCGCGATCGCCGGCTGTCTGGTATGGAGTGGACCATCAACAGTTCAGTCACAGACCGCCGCCGTTCAGAGTTCACAACGTCGCGAACTCACGCTCCAGGAAAAGCGTGGCAAGGCTTTCTATCTCCGAGGCGAGAGCGCTTCCGGTCAGGAAATTACCGCCATGATGGGCGAGGTGGATGTACCTGCTTCGACTCTCACGTGCGCTGGTTGTCACGGGAACAGGGGTGAAGGAAGAACTGAGGGCGGCGTTACTGCCGGTAATATGAGCTGGTCCTTCCTGACCAAGCCTTACGGCCACACAGACGAAGGCGGACGCAAGCACCCGCCTTTCACAGAGGCTTCTTTCGTGCGTTTGATGACAGCCGGATTTGATCCTGCGGGCAACAAGTTGGCTGTCGCTATGCCGACCTACCGCATGCCGCAGGAGGACATGGCGAACCTGATCGCTTATCTGAAACGGATCGAGACAGACACTGATCCAGGTGTAACCGATACCAGCATTGTGCTCGGCACGGTTCTTCCGGAAAAAGCTGCGTTGAGTGGGCTGGCCCAGTCGATGGGCGATGTGTTGCAGGCTTATTTTGCCGAGATCAATAGTCGCGGTGGTATCTATAACCGCAAGATCGAACTGCGCCTCATGTATGGCGATTCGAAAGCGACAGTTCCAAACATGAAACATCTGATAGAGGACGATCAGGTGTTTGCGATTGTCAGCGGTCTCACCGCAGGCGCTGAAGATGGAGCCGCTGCATTAACTCAGGAAAAAGAAGTTCCATTCGTCGGTCCTTCCACTTTGCTCCCGCAAAGAGACTTGCCGCTTAATCGCTACATTTTCTATTTGCTTTCGGGTCTGAAAGAACAGGGACGCGCACTGGCCACTTTTGCCGCGAAGAAAGCTGACGCTTCAAAGTCGCGGGTGGCGATCGTTTCGCCCGACCTCGAGTTCAATCGAAGTATCGCTGCGACCATTGAAGCGCAAGTGAAGAAGTTTCGCTGGAGTTCCGTAACGTCGATCTATTATGCGAGTGATCGATTCAGCGCCACTGAGTTTGTGAATGAGTCTCACCAGAAGGGATTCGATACGATCTTTTTTCTTGGTTCCGGTATTGAAGCAGCAGCAGTTTTGAGGGAGGCTGAGACGGTTGGTTGGACGCCCTCGTTGTACATGCTGGGTTCGCTGGTCGGAAGAAATATCTCCGAAACGGTTACAGTAAAAATGAAAGACAAGGTCTTTCTGGCGTTTCCGACAGTGCCGGCCGATGTTTCCGCAGCCGGCGCTGCTGAATACAGCGCCTTACTGCAAAGAAACAAGATTGACTCAACGCATGCGGCGGCGCAGGCGTCAGCTATTGCCGCCGCCCGAATACTGGTCCATGCGCTCGAACTGTGCGGCAAGGACCTCAGCCGCGAGCGACTGATTACAACTCTCGAAGGTCTTTATGAATACGACACAGGGCTGATGCCCAGGATCACCTTCGGTCCGAATCGTCGCATCGGCGTTCTCGGCGCGTACGTCGTCACGATCGATCCTGAAAAGAAACTCTTCCCCGCGAGTTCGGAGTGGGTGGCGGTTGATTGAATCGACTGGAAAGTTCTCGCGCAAAGACGCAAAGACGCAAAGGAGATCGTGACTCTTCTTTGCGTCTTTGCCGTTTTTGCGCCTTTGCGCGAAATCCTACTGTTAAATATACGTAGTCTGAACAGTGTGGTAGGTCTGCTAAGGCAGCTTACTGGCAATACTGCGCACAAATTGACCGACAGTAAACACTTTGTTTACCATCCGGCGTGGGATACGGTCATTTCGCTGCCGCGATACCGAGCAAATTTTCTATCGACAATTTGTGAGACGGCTTCCCCGGAATATTCAGCAGCGCGCTTTTATGAAGCTCAACGCGATCGATTCCGCCGACCCTTTAAAGCGACAGCATGACAAACCCAATCACTGAGCCGTACTAGACAAGTACAGCGACAAGTCCTCACGAAAGCAAAAAGTTAAACTAATTGGGCTTGTGGTGTGTGGCAATGAAGTTGCACAAGGTTGCTCCAAACGCAGGAGATCTTGAATGAATGTGAAACTCAAGAAACTATCGGACCAGGTGATTGTGATCACCGGCGCCTCGTCGGGGATTGGACTCGTGACCGCCCGCATGGCGGCGAAGCGTGGCGCGCGGCTGGTCCTAAATGCGAGAAATGCGGACGCGCTGGAGCGTGTTTGTGATGAAATCAACGAGAGGGGCGAACAAGCAGTCCCCGTTGCGGGCGACGTGGGCGACTTTGACGACGTGCATAAGATCGCCGATGAAGCCATCCGGCGTTTCGGCGGTTTTGACACCTGGGTCAATAACGCCGGCGTATCGATCTATGGACGTATGTTGGACCAGTCACTCGAGGATCAACGCCGGCTGTTTGATACGAACTACTGGGGCATGGTCCATGGATCTATGGTTGCTTGTGCTCACCTGCGGAGCAAAGGCGGAGCGTTAATCAACGTCGGCAGCGTCCTGTCAGACATCGCTATTCCGATCCAGGGTACGTATTGCGCATCGAAGCATGCGGTTAAAGGCTACACTGACGCGCTTCGTCTCGAGCTCGCAGAAGAAGGCGCGCCGATTTCAGTAACACTGATCAAACCGAGCACGATCGACACGCCGTACGTCCATCACGCGAAGAACCTTATGCCCGTCGAGCCGCAGAACCCGCCGCCCGTCTATGCGCCCGAGCCTGTCGCTGAGGCGATCCTTCACTGTGCCGAACATCCTGAGCGTGACGTGTTTGTGGGCGGCGCCGGCAAAATGCTTGCCGAAGCCGGACATCATCTGCCGCGGCTGACAGACAAGTGGATAGAAGGGACGATGTTTGACGCGCAGCAGTCTGATCGGCCTCAATCGAACAATCGGCGCGATAGTTTGTATTCACCTTCAAACGGCGGTAAAGAGCGGGGTGGTTATCCCGGTCATGTGGCGGAATCGAGCGTTTATACAAAGGCGAAGCTGCATCCGGTGATTGCCGGTTCACTGATCGCGGGACTTGGCTTCGCAGCGTTTGCGGGATGGCGTTCGCTCGCAAGGAACAACGAGAACAAGAATTATGCATGAACATGACCAAAACATCTGGAAAGGCCTGGTCGCTGGACTCGCCGGCGGACTGATCGCTTCATGGACCATGAACCAGTTTCAGGCGGCCTGGACACGCCTCGCAGAAGGCTCCGAGAAGTCACACGGTGCGCAGTCCATGCAGCCAAGCTATGGTTCACAAGGCAATCAAACTGAAGACGTAAACGACCAGGACGACGCCACAGTGGAAACGGCCAAAGTGATTTCCGAAAAAGTCTTCGGGCATGAGCTGCGAGAAAGTGAAAAAGAACCCGCGGGTGCCGCTGTTCACTATACCTTTGGGACTGTGACCGGTGGATTGTATGGAGCACTTGCAGAAGTCTCGCCACAGGTGACAACAGGCGCAGGTCTTCCGTTTGGCGCAGCGTTTTGGCTGATCGCCGATGAAGTCTCGGTGCCGCTGCTCGGACTCTCGAAGGGACCAAC
The DNA here is from genome assembly GCA_025922875.1 of Pyrinomonadaceae bacterium. Classification (GTDB taxonomy): domain Bacteria; phylum Acidobacteriota; class Blastocatellia; order Pyrinomonadales; family Pyrinomonadaceae; genus PSRF01. The sequence continues at coordinate 26,341 of JAICGZ010000010.1, read as the reverse complement.
GGAGTATCCGGTTTCGACTCACGTTTACGCGTTGGCGTCTCATCTCGTCTATGGGGTGACCGCTGAATTCAGCCGGAGGGCATTGCGGCAGGTGCTGTGAGTAAACTCACTTTCTTCTGTGATCTGGCAGAAGCAACTATTCCGCTCCCGCATTTCTGGGAACACACAGCCGGCAGCGATCACGCGCGCGTAGCACTGCGTGCTGATTGGCAGCGGCAGTTGAAACGAGCTCACGAAGAACTGGGATTTCGTCATGTGCGTTTTCACGGTCTACTGTCTGACGACATGCGCACGTTAGTTCGCGAGCGTGACAGATTTCTTTACTCCTTCTTCAACTCCGATCAGGTTTTTGATTTTCTGCTTTCGATCGGAATGAGACCGTTTGTCGAGTTGAGCTTCATGCCGGGAGCACTTGCTTCGGGCGACAAGACGGTCTTCAGCTACGAAGCGAACATCACACCACCGAAAAACTACAAGCAATGGGCCACACTGATCGATCGACTTGTTTCACACTTAGTTGAACGCTACGGCGAGGACGAGGTTAGCGAGTGGTTTTTTGAAGTGTGGAATGAGCCGAATCTGAAGATGTTCTGGGATGGAAATCAACGGGAATACTTCCGTCTCTATCGTTACACCGCCGAAGCCATCAAGAAAATCTCGCCTTCGATGAAGGTTGGTGGGCCCGCCACGGCGAGAAGTGAGTGGATTGACGACTTTGTCGGCTTTTGTGAACGCAACAACGTGCCCGCGGATTTCATCAGCACGCATTACTATCCGAACGATGGCTTCGAAGATGATGGAGACACCGACCTGCAGCTGTTCAAGAGCCAGCGTGGGATCATGCGAGAAGTGGCGCAAAACACTCGCTACCACGCGCGCAACCGGCCTGTTTACTACACCGAATGGAACTCCTCGTCGAATCCGCGAGATCCGTTGCACGACGAGCCTTACGCAGCAGCCTTTGTCGCCTCGACCGTGATGGAAGCGAACGGCCTGGTGGAGGGTTACAGCTTCTGGACCTTCTCAGACATCTTCGAAGAAGATTATTTTTCGTCAGTGCCTTTTCATGGTGGATTCGGTCTGCTCACCCTGCACGGCATTCCGAAGCCAAGCTATCGCGCGTTTGAATTGCTTCATAATCTTGGCGACAGGCAATCGCTCGTCGACGGCTTGCATGAAACGGTTGACTGCAACGTGATTCAGCAAGAATCGAGTGTGACGGTGCTGTTGACAAATCACACGACGCCCGGACACTCGATTGAAGCCGAGCAGGTGGAAGTTCGTTTGGATAATGCACGCGAACCGCTTGCTGCAAAGATACAGCGCATTGACGAAGAACACGCCAACCCGAAACGACTATGGCTGGAGATGGGGCAACCGGAGTATTTGAGTAGTAAACATGTCGAGTGTTTGGAAGAAGCGTCAAGGCTGGTTGATCAGAAACAATCGATTAGTTTTCATGAAGGCTCCGTACTTCTGAAAACGAGTTTGCCGGCGCACGCAGTCGCGGCGATAACGATAGAATTCAAACCTGGCAAGCGCAGGACGTCGAAATGAAGGTACTGGAGCCCTCGATAACAGATGAAGAACTGTCCCGGATCGAACACGACACGTTTAAATACTTCGCGGATGAGGTAAATCTCGAGAACGGACTTGTCCCGGACAACACGCGCCCTGGCGCCCCGTCGTCAATCGCCGTCGTCGGGTTTGCACTCACTGCTTACCCACTCGCAGTGGAGCGGAAGTACTTGACCCGAGCAGAAGCAGTGCGGCGAACGTTGACAACGTTGCGATTCTTTCTTGACTGCCCTCAGGGAACAGACCCTGACGCGACTGGCTACAAAGGTTTTTATTACCACTTCCTCGATATGAAGACCGGGCGTCGTGCGTGGAAATCGGAGATCTCGACCATCGATACCACGTACCTGATCGCCGGCGCACTCACTGCCGCTGGCTTTTTCAATCGCGACACAAAGAGTGAGCGCGAGATCAGGGAACTCGCGGATGCGCTATATAAACGGGCGGATTGGCAGTGGGCGCAGAACGGCGCCTTAACGGTCTCGCACGGTTGGAAACCTGAAACAGGATTCATCAAGTACCGTTGGACCGGATATAGCGAGGCTTTGATTCTGTATGTTCTCGGTCTTGCGTCTCCAACTTTTCCGCTGCCGGCGGAGAGTTATACAGCCTGGACCAGAACCTACAAATGGAAAAACGTCTACGGCCACGAGTTTCTTTACGCTGGACCACTATTCATTCATCACCTCTCGCACCTGTGGATTGATTTTCGCGGCATCCAGGACGAGTACATGCGCAGCAAGGCAATTAACTATTTCGAGAATAGTCGTCGGGCGATTTACGCGCAGCAGGCGTACGCGATGCGGAATCCGAAGAAGTTTGTAGGCTACGATCGATTTCGCTGGGGCATCACGGCGAGTGATGGTCCAGGACCGGCAGTGCAACGTATCAATGGCAGAAAGATCCGCTTTTTCGACTACAAGGCGCGATCCATTCCGCATGGTCCGGACGACGGAACGCTCGCGCCCTGGGCTGTTGTTGCGTCGCTGCCTTTCGCTCCTGAGGTCGTTTTGCCGTCTCTCAGCCGGCTCAACAAGGATCATCCGGAGATAACTAATGAATACGGATTCAAGTGTAGCTACAACCCGACGTTCAATTCAGGCAGACGCAAAGGCTGGGTCTCGAAAGGGTATTACGGCCTGGACCAGGGACCAATCGTAATGATGATCGAGAACTACCGCACAGGTCTAATCTGGCGACTGATGCGCCGTTGTCCTGCTATTGTCGAAGGCCTGCGTCGCGCGGGTTTCAGCGGCGGCTGGCTGGGCCACAAAGAGGCACAAAAAGGTTTTCGCTGAGTCTTTGTGGCTTCGCTACTTATAAAGTATCGACTTGAGTGCCTGGGGATATTTCTACTGGTTCTAATCCCTTACGAAAGATGCGGGCGCCGGAAGATCCGCGCAGGATGGTTTTCCCATTCTCGATTCGCAGCATCGCGCCTTCGCGTAGGCCGATCACGGGTGTGTCGTTCTCTTCCAAAAACTGGAGAATCCGCTCTTCGCGCGTCTCGCCCATGTGTTTTGAATTCGGATCGGGATCGAGATAGTGAGGGTTGATTTGAAAGGGAACTAAACCCAGCGCATCGAAAGATGGCGGCTGCACTATGGGCATATCGTTGGTCGTCTTGATTGTTGGAGCAGCTACGTTTGAACCAGCGCTCGAGCCAATGTACGGCATTCCTGCCTCGACTCTTTTTCGAATCGGATCAAGCAGATCGAAATCGTATAAGGCTTTCAGAAGTCGAAATGTATTTCCACCGCCGATGAAGACAGCGTCGGTTTCGTTGACTGCTTTTGCCGGATCGATTGCAGTATGAACTGACCACAACTCGTATCCCAACTTGTCAAAACGTTGTTGCGCCGTTGAGGTATATCTATCCCGATCGTAGAGTGCGAACGGAACAAATAATACGCGTTTCATGTCGCCAAGGAAGCTTCGAATTTCTTCTTCCGCATGATCGAGATAGCCACTGCCATGCAAGGTTGAGTTGCTGATAAGTAGAAGACGTTTGTTCATTTGTTTTACCCGCCTGCAAGACTCGGGCGTGGTGCGCCTTGAATACTGATGGGAAGTTGTGGCGCGCAACAGACCTTGATCAGTCGCTCGCGATCGCGTTGCATCTCCTGATCAGTGGCCAGCCACGCGAGCACATCTTGTAATATGCGAGCTGCACCCTCGTCCGCAGGTTCGACCACGCGGTAGTGCATCCATTGCCCCTCTCTTCGTACGCCCACAATTCCCGCGCGTCGCAAGTAGGCCAGGTGCCGGCTAATCTTCGGCTGGTTCGTTTTGAGAGTCTCGACAAAGTAACAAACGCAGACTTCGTCAGTTCTCAACAGGTTAAGCAGCCGCAGACGCGTGCGGTCAGCCAGCGCACGAAAAAATAATTCCTTATCAAATTCCTTGGATTTCTTGCTCATGCGGAGGATTTTAGCACGAAATTCAATATACGGCTTGACATATATGTAGTTCTGTCAGATACTGCGCATATTCGCGTAGGCGTATATTGAAAAGAAGGAGAAAAGGAAATGACTAGGGAGAAACAAGTACAAGCTCTGAAGGTGCACCTGGCGCTGAATGTTCACAACGTTGACCGGAGCATAGAGTTCTACAAGAAACTGCTCGGGATCGAGCCCAGTAAAGTCAGGACCGGATACGCAAAGTTCGACGTGCAGAATCCGCCGTTGAACCTGACGCTTAATGAATACAGCTTCAATGAGCGTGGGGCGTTGTCGCATCTCGGTATTCAGGTGAGGTCGACAGACGACGTGCTCGCAACGCGCGAAAAATGGGTAGAATCAGGACTCATCACGCGCGACGAGATGCAGACCAGTTGCTGTTATGCTTTGCAGGACAAGACCTGGGTAAGAGATCCTGATGGCAACGAATGGGAAGTGTTTGTCGTGCTCGAAGACAATCTCGCAGAAACGTCACCCTGCGAGTGTGGGACCAAAGTCGTCGAAGATACATCTGCTGCCGCAACTGAGGCAGTATCATGCTGCGGTACGGAACCCATAGGAGTAACGCGTGAATCATCCGAAAAGAGTCTTGTTTCTCTGCACCGGTAATTCGGCGAGAAGTCAGATGGCGGAAGGGTTGTTGCGGCATATTGCCGGCGATCGCTTTGAGGTTGCCAGCGCCGGGGTCTCGCCGACGACGGTGAGACCCGAGGCGGTCGAAGTGATGCGCGAGCTTGGCATCGACATTTCACACCAGCGCTCGAAAGGTGTTGATGATTTTGTTGGTCGCGAGTTCGATCACGTGATCACGGTGTGCGACAATGCAAACGAACAGTGTCCGGTGTTTCCAGGTAAGACTAACCGCATCCATTGGAGCTTTGACGATCCCGCGGCAGTAGAAGGTGACGAGCTTACAAGGCTCACTGTGTTTCGCCGCGTCCGCGATGAGATACTGGAGCGACTCCGGTCCTTTGTACAGGACTTACAAGATGACTAATAAAAATCCTGTAAATGCTGTCAACATTCTTGACGAGTGGCGGGAGTCTGCCAAGTACTGGAAGAAACACAATGCCACGATCCGGACGATGTTCGCGCCGCTGACCCAGGCGCTGATCGAGCACGCAGGCATACACGAAGGACAGTCAGTACTCGACGTTGCGGGTGGTCCGGGTGAACCTTCGCTGACGATCGCGGAGGTCGTCGGACCAGGCGGATCGGTGACGTGTACTGATGCTGTACCTGAGATGGTTGAAACTGCTCGGAATGAAGCGAATCGACGAGGCGTGAAGAATATCCAGTTTCAGGTGTGCTCCGCTGACTCTCTGCCATTTCCGGACAATTCCTTTGACGCAGTCGTTAGCAGGCTCGGCGTGATGTTCTTTCCTGATTCACTCGCAGCGATGCGCGAAATGCTCCGCGTTACGAAACCGGGTGGAAGCCTGGCCTTTGGAGTTTGGCACAAGAGCGACCTCAACCCGTTTTGTTATCTTGTCAGCCGCGTCATCGATCAACATGTCGAACAACCCCCGACTGATCCCGATGCCCCTGGCGCTTTTCGTTTCGCTGAACCAGGCAAACTCGCCAATGTGATGACACGCGCTGGTCTCGTCGATGTAACGGAACGTGTGATCAAGTTTGATATCGCGGCGCCGATCTCACCGCGCTAGTTCTGGGTCATCCGCTCACAAACGTCCGACACATTGAGAAACAAACTAGCAAAACTTCCCGCTGCCGAGCAGGCTGAAGTGACTCATGAAGTCGAACAGGCGGTGAGCGAATTCTTTCCTGACAATCAAATGAAGTTTCCGGCGCAAATGATTGTCGCGAGCGGGAAGAAATCAAATTAACCTCCCGTGGCAAAAAATTTCCTACCAGAAACCAATTTGTGAAACTTTGCCTTTACTAACAACGGCTCGATTTGTTTACTCATGGAGGACCGCCTCATGGCGAAAAAAATCGAACATCTCGTTGTGTTGATGATGGAGAATCGCTCGTTCGATCACATGTTTGGATTTTTGAAGAGCAATTCATGGCCCATCGATGGTCTCAACGGCAACGAAACCAACCCTGACAGCCAGGGCACACCAGTTCAAGTTACTCAGAACGCCCAGCACGCGGGCGATCTTTTTCCTGATCCACCGCACGATTTTCTCAGCGTTAATCAACAGATCTTTGGTAACCTGGCGGGCACGGGCCAGCCTACGATGCAGGGCTTCGTCAAAGCTTACGAAGGCAAAACGAAGAACGTGCAGAAGTCTCACAATGTGATGAAGTGCTTTGGTCCCGGCCGGCTGCCAAACCTGCAAACACTCGCGAAGGAATATGCCGTTTGTGATCGTTGGTTCGCTTCTGTGCCCGGGCCGACGCTGCCGAACCGCGCGTTTTCAATGGGCGCCACCTCGCTCGGTCGCGTCGATATGAATCCCAACTACCTCTCGCTGAAAACAATTTTTGAGCTACTCGACCAAAACGGGGTGTCGTCAAAGATCTATTACACTGATTACACTCTGGGTCTGGCCGTGGGTTATATAATTACGCGCGCGAAGAAGTTTCTATTCTCCGTGGATAACTTCCGCAACGACTGCAAGAAGAACAGGCTTCCTGCTCTGAGCTTTGTTGAGCCGCGCTTCAATGACTTCTCGGCGCCGGGCGAATTCTTTGGTGCTTCTGATCAGCATCCGGACCACAATATGCGCCTCGGAGAGCGGGTGATCAATTTCGTTTACGAAGCGATTCGGAGCAACAAACAGACGTGGGAGAGCACGTTGTTGTTGATTACCTACGACGAGCACGGTGGACTTTACGATCACGTGCCCCCACCGGAAACGGTGCACCCTGGCGATAAACCTCCTGACCCGACGTTTGACTTTAAGCGTCTTGGCGTTCGGGTTCCGGCAGTGCTCGTTTCACCATTCATTCAAAAAGGCACGATCATTCACGATGTCTTTGATCACACGTCGATTATCGCGACTGCCAGAAAGCTGTTTCTAGCGGAGCCGGATAAGTTCGCGCTAACCGAACGCGATCGCCAGGCTAACACCTTTGAGGATTGCCTCAACCTCTCGTCCGCGCGCACCGATAAAGTGAAATTTCCGAAAGCTACTGAGATTGCGGCATCTCCATTCGCGCTTGCTTCGACGCCTGCTTCTACGCGCGGTGGTGAAGTGGCGAACAACATGTCTACCGGACAACTGAGCGAGTTTCAGCAGGCGATGATTTTTCAAGCTGTCATGGCTGACAAAATCCTGCCCGACTATGTAGCTGCGGAGCAAGTTACCTCAATGAGCAGCGAATCAGAGGCGGCGGAGTACCTGGTCCGACTCCGTAACATCATCGAGGCTAGCAGAAACGGAGAGCCCAAAGAGCGTAAGGCTACTGCACGTAAGAAAGCAGGCAAGACTATGAAAGCGAAAACAACTAAGAAGAAAGCGACGGCGAAGAAACGTTAAGGTCATGGAGAATCCAGCTATGCGATTTGTTTCACCAGGGGGGTTGATAGTCAATCGACCATGGGCATTGTTGATTATCTTGCTATGGTGCGGTACGGCGCGTTCGCAAACCCCGCCTCCAGTCTCCCCAGTGTCAACACCGTCTCAAACGAACCCTTGCAAAACGCAACCTGGTGAAAGCAAGGGGCTCACTTATTACGCCAAATGCGGTAAGCACCTCTACGATAAGGTCACCAACAAAGATGGTTTTCGTCTTGTCATCGGCAGCGTCGCACCGGGTGGTGGTCTGGCGGCGGGAGTCGGATACGGGCACAGGACCTTTGGTCCAAATTATCAGACAGAGTTTAATTCGTCTGCCAGAATCTCAACTAAAAGGTACTGGGAGATTGACGGGAATCTTCGTCTGACAAAAACCAGCGACAGTACGACGGCGTCACCCGACGTGGGTAATCTGAAGTCGAATATTTACGGCTTCGTCAAAGACATGCGGCGGCTCAATTTCTTCGGCCTGGGACCCGAATCAAGAGAGGACGATCGCGCGGTATTTCACTATCGTGAAGTGGTGGCCGGTGCAGATATTTCAAAACCGATCAACCGTTGGCTGGATCTCGGCGGCGCAGTTGAAGGCATCTGGCCCGAGCTGATTGAAATCGACGATCCGACTGTAACGTCAGTTGATCTAAAGTACACCGAAGCGACGGCGCCCGGTTTGAATTCACAGCCGGGCTTCCTGCACCTCGCTGCGTTTGCCAGGTTGCACTCGCGGGGCCAACCCGAGGCGCGCAAGCTTGAATACCTGTTGCTCTATCACATCTATCACGACGCCGGCGATCACTCGTACTCCTTCCGGCGTTTCAATGCAGATTTACGACACAAGTTTCCGTTGGGTGAGAAACAGGAGTTTCGAGTTCGCGGTCGCCTGTCTTTGGCTGAGACGCGGGAAGGGCGGCAAATCCCGTTTTACTTGATGGAAACGTTGGGCGGGCAGAACATCCGCCGCGACGATACGCTGCGTGGATTTCGCGATTATCGGTTTCGCGATCGCAATCACTTCCTGGTCCAGAACGAGTTTCTGCGTGAGTTGTTTGGACCAGTGGATCTGATCACGTTCTGGGACTTTGGTAAAGTCGCGCGAACCGCGAGTAGCTTTGACGAAGGACGCACGCGCCACAACTTTGGTGTAGGGGTTGTAGTAAAGCCACGCCGGCTCGAGAATTATCTATTTCGATTCTACGTCGCGTTCGGCAGCGGTGAAGGTAGCCGAACGCGCTTCAGTGGGGGAGTGTCGAGTCGCGGAAGCCGGCTCACCCGCTAGTCAGGTAGGGGTGGCACTATCGGGTTTTGTGCACAATCAGCGCAACTGTAGGGGCGGCCCTCCGTGGCCGCCCCTTCTTCGAATTCAACAGAGGAGCGGCCACGGAGGGCCGCCCCTACAATTGCGTCCTAAGAGCCCACTTGTTATGGGAGCGCCACCCCTACCAACGTTACTCCTTTTCGGAAATCCCTGACGGCCAGGCGCCCGGACCTCTGTTTCCGGGTTGGGCTCCGTCCCGCTCGGAAATCCCTGACGGCCATGCGCGCTGTCGCCGGCTGATCGCCTCGGGCGATGCCGCGCCTTTACGTCTCTTCTTCGCAGCGCCCTTCTTACCGGGCTTTTTCGCACCTCGCTTGCCTGCCGCTTTTTTCGACTTGGTAGCAGGCTCAGCACCGATGCAATTTCCTTGTACCGCCGGCTGTGCCGGGTGGATGGGCATCGGCGTTCCGGGTTCTGGGGTCATGATCGGCGGTTCAATGCCTGCCGGCGTCATCTGAGGTGCGCCGTCGGCACCTCCGCCGTGCTGGAAAATGTCTCTCGCGATCCGCAAACCGAGGCCCACGCCGCCAATTCTCTCGTTGCCGAGGGAGGGGTTCAGTGGGCCGTTATCACCCCCGGTGAAGTCGAAGGCGTCGAAGATCCAATGGACGCCGAGAAAGACGCGGCTGATGGCGTTCTGGATGATCATGTCCCACAGGCCACCGGGGAAGAAGCGCGTGTGATGTGGGCGCACCGTCCCTTCATTGTCGCGGTTGCGGCCATTGCATTCCTCTGAGACGAAGTCGTCAGGAAACAGGCCGTCGCCGCTCTTGTTGTTCGCGCCGATGCCGTAGAACATTCGGGTGATATGCAGGGCGGCCGCCCCGAACGTGGCATGTCCCGACGGGTAGGCCGGAAAGTTCGGTGTGAAGTTCTTTACGCCGGGCGAATTTGTGCTGGGTGCGCCGAGCGGCAGCCAGCCAGGGTCACCGTCGTTGAACTCGACGTTCTGGATTGCGTCGTACGGCGCGGCTGGCCCGAGTGTTTCGTCGTGCTCGCGGATGCCGACGACCGGACGCCAGAAGTCGTGGCAATACTTCTGCTCCCACGCCAGGATTCCTGCGTCTCCCAGCGCTGCGTTGACGTAGGCGAAGAGACGTGCGTTTTGCTCCTCGGTATTGTCCTGCTGGATGGCCACCTCGCGGACGATCTGGTTGAAGAGGCGTGGCGGGGTACCCAGACGGTTTGCGCCGTCATAACCCCAGTAAATACCCGTGAGGGTTTCCCCCGGGGTTCTCCGTCTGTTGAAGAGCGGCGTCGTCGACAGCGTCGCGGTCAGGTCGGGCCTGATGCCCCGCGCCCTCACGTCGCTGAGTGCCCTCCGGTATTTGGGGTCACTGCCATTGTTGAAAGGCGGATAATCGAGATTGTGCCTTTGCCTGACGGCGAAGGTCCTCGTCTGTGCTCCGTAAAACGGCGAGTCGAAACCCTGGTTAGGATTGTCTGGATCGATGCGGTGCCTGCCGCGCTCGTTCGAGGGCACATAACCGGAACTGCGCGAGTCCATGTCGTTAGCGCGCAGTTCAAGCATCGCTTCGCCGACCTCCTCCCCGAAGGCGAAGCTCGGGTCGTCGGTGTTGAAGCCGCTCAACTGCGCGTCAAAGAATTCGGTCTGGGCACTGTAAAGTCTTGAGAGCGTCCTATGGGCAGCACCGGCCACCGCGTCGCTCTCGGACGTACCGTTTGGCGGTACAGGGGGATCTATGTACCGAGTCAAGCCGGCGATCCCGGCGTAGGCGTCGTACATCGCGAGGTGGACAATAGCTATAGCCCTGGATGAGAGCGTCGGACCGTTCTGCTGCCTCTTGTCAGGGTCGCTGTGGCTAACGCGATTCGCTTCGAGCGCGACGGCGTTCCAGAAAAGGATTGAGTCTGGCATCTTGGTCTCCTTTTGCGTGATGAGGTTGATAGGGAAGCATGCGAAGAATTGTGATTGAGCGGGCCTTCACATGCAAACGTCGAACATTTTTCCTCCTTGCAGGTATGACAGATCAAGGGAACGTTGGGGAGCAGTGCAGCAGAGAGGGCACAATGCAAGGCAGTGTGGCATGGGAGGCGCACATGCTAGTCGCGCGGTTTTCGCAAGTCAATTAAAGAAAAGATGTTTTCACTATCGCGAATTCATCGCGAGTGAAGCCTCAAAGAAGCATAAAAGCGCAAAGTGTTATGGAGAGCATTTGGCCCGGCTGAACTGCATTGTGCTTTTTGTGCGTTTTTGTGGCTAGATATACCCGATGGACGATCTTCTTGCGGCGCGCTCGCAGATGGCGATGTCGCTTGCCTTTCATATCATCTTTGCGGCGATCGGTATCGCGATGCCGCTGTTGATGACAATTGCCGAGTGGAAGTGGCTGCGCACTAAAGACGAAATATATCTCACACTCGCCAAACGCTGGGCCAAGGGAACAGCGATACTCTTCGCGGTCGGGGCAGTTTCCGGAACGGTGCTTTCATTTGAGCTCGGCTTGTTGTGGCCCGGCTTCATGGGCTACGCCGGTTCGATTATCGGCATGCCGTTCTCGCTCGAGGGCTTCGCGTTTTTCACCGAAGCAATATTCTTAGGTATCTATCTTTATGGCTGGCAGCGTGTACCGCCGCGTGCTCATTTATTCGCAGGCGCGATGGTTGCCCTCAGTGGTGCACTCTCCGGAATTTTCGTCGTCATCGCCAACGCGTGGATGAACGCACCGAGAGGTTTTCGACTCGTCGACGGCAAACCTGTCGATATTGATCCGATAGCCGCGATGATGAATCCCGCGGCGTTGCCGCAAACTCTGCACATGACGCTTGCCGCGTATGCCGCGACTGGATTTGTCGTTGCCGGCATTCACGCGTTTATGCTCTTGCGCGATCCGCGCAATCGATTTCATAAAGCTGCGCTTGCTATCGCATTTGTCGTCGGTGGTGTGACCGCGATCCTGCAACCCTTAAGCGGCGACCTCCTCGCCAAAACAGTAGCGGTAACTCAGCCAGTGAAACTCGCCGCTTTCGAAGGACAGTTTCAGACAGAGCAAGGTGCGTCGTTTCGCATCGGCGGCATCCCTGACGAAACTGCGGGCGTTACTCGCTACGCAATTGAAGTCCCATACGCTCTAAGCATACTGGCCTATGGAGATCCAAATGCGACAGTCAAAGGTTTGAACGACTTTCGCGCGGACGAGCGCCCACCTGTAGCCATCGTGCATATCGCCTTTCAAATCATGGTGGCATGCGGTGTAGCGATGATGCTGATTGCGCTTTGGGGCGCGTGGCGATATCTAAGAGCGCGGCGTAATAAAAGGCGGCTGGAGTCAAAATGGTTTTTGCGATTGCTTGTCGCAGCCGCGCCACTCGGCTTCATCGCGATCGAAACCGGCTGGGTAGTGACAGAAGTAGGACGGCAGCCCTGGATCATTTACGGTGTGATGCGTACGAGTGAAGCTGTCACGCCGATGCCTGGTCTCATCGTGCCTTTCATCACTTTCACGTTGCTCTACATTCTTCTCGCCATCGTTACGATTTGGTTGTTGTTGCGCCAGGTTGCTGCGAGTCCACGAGATGCGGAGCCGCTCGCAAAGGAGGCGCAACTTGTCGCTTGAGACGATTATCGCGGGCGTAATGATCGCCTCGCTCGTGTTGTACGCGCTTCTGGGCGGCGCAGATTACGGCGGCGGTGTTTGGGATTTGTTTGCTTTTGGACCACGTGCGCGCAGGCAACGCGCGCTAATCGCGGAAGCAATCAGTCCCGTGTGGGAAGCGAATCACGTTTGGTTGATACTCGTGATCGTTATCCTCTTCACAGCCTTTCCACCTGCGTTCGCCACCATTGCAACCGCGCTTCATATTCCGATCACGCTGTTGCTCATTGGAATCGTACTACGCGGCACGGCATTCACATTCCGTACTTACGATGTGCAGCGCGATGACGTGCAACGGCGCTGGAGTCTGGTGTTTTCGATTGCAAGTATTATCACTCCGGTTCTTTTGGGCATCACGCTCGGTGCGATCGCCTCGGGAACAATTCGCATTGTGGATAGAGTAGTCGTAAACGGTTTTTTCAGATCATGGCTTGCGCCTTTTCCATTTGCCGTTGGTTTTTTTGCGCTCGCCTTGTTCGCATTTCTCGCCGCGGTGTACCTGACACTGGAAACGCGAGAGCGAGAATTGCAGGAAGATTTCCGGCGGCGCGCGCTTGTTTCCGGAGTCGCAGTCGGCATATTGGCGTTAACTGTTTTTGTGCTTGCGGGAACAGGTGCACCGACGGTGCGCGCAGGTATCAGTCGAACCTGGTGGGCCTTAATCCTACATGTGTGCACCGCAGTGTTCGCAGTGGGAGCGTTCTATGCGTTGTGGATGAGACAGTACAAATTGGCCCGCATTTGCGCGGCAGCACAGGTGACATTGATTTTGTTAGGCTGGGCGTTCGCACAGTTCCCACATCTGGTCGAGCCGGACATCACCATATTCTCGGCTGCCGCCCCGCGCATCACGCTCCAACTATTACTCGGCGCGCTCGTGCTTGGCGCACTACTACTGTTTCCCTCTTACTATTATCTATTTCGTGTCTTCAAACGTGGCCACAAAGAGGCACAAGAAGCACAATAGTCATCAATCCCCGCGTGCGATGGTCTCCTTATACAAAAACGAAACTTGTCGCCCGGTTATCGACCAGTATAGACTTTACTCAGAACCCCTGAAGGCTTAAACCGCAAACAGCACAGTCCCCACTGCCGGTGACACGTTTGATAAAACCTGAACTTGTTTCACAACAACTAGCGCGCTGCAAATCGATGTCTATCATCTTTGCGCTGCTCGCGTTTTGCATTGGCGGCATTGCCTTCCTGGGATGGATCTTCAACATCACACTCCTCAAAAGGATCCACGCTTCGTTAGTGAATATGAAGGCAAATACTGCAATTTGCCTGATGCTCACAGCCACCGCGTTGCTCTTAATTCAAAATCGACCGGTATCGAGCACGCGGCGGTGGTTGGCCCAACTCTTTGCCGTCATTGTCGGGATAGTTGGATTGATCACACTGGGCGAACATGTTTTCGGTTGGGACACCGGACTTGATCTGTTGCTCTTTCATGAGTCTCTCGAAGAAGCTGGACAGTCGTTCCCGGGCCGAATGGGTGTGGCGGCATCGCTCGACTTTTTCTTCTTCGGCATCGCTCTCTTCTTTCTGGACGCACGCTCAACACGATGGTTCCGCGTGTCAAACATCTCCGTGCTGATGGTGGTCGTAGTCACGCTGCTCGTTTTCCTCTACTACTTTTACGGCGCTGAGCCAAAGGAACCGATAGGACTCTATTTCACTATTGCGTTGCACACCGTCGTCGCGTTTCTGAGTCTGTGCGCGGCGATTCTCCTGGCCCGGCCTGAGCGCGGCATTATCTCGACTCTTATCGGTAACAGTCCGGGAGCTATTGTTGCGCGACGCATGTGGCCGGCTTTGTTGGTGGTGATCATCTTAGGCTGGTTCAGAACTATCGTACGCGATGCCGGATGGTTTAGCCCCGGGTTCGCGACAGCGGCCTTTGTGCTATCGATTCTTTTGCTTTTCATTTTTCTAATCTGGTGGACGGCTGCATCTCTCAATCGCACGGACAGGGAACGTCGCCTTGCCGATCTGGCGCTGCGAGACAGTGAAGCTCGTTTGACTGTGCTCGTTCAGGTAAGCGATCTGATACGCACACTTCAAGATCCTTACGATCTGGCGTACGCCGTTGCGAAAACAGTTGGTTCCCACCTGAACGTGCGCCGTTGTTTATTTAATGAGATTTATATCGATCGGGATCTCGAGATTGTGCATCGCGACTACTGCGATGGTGCTAAGTCGGTCGCCGGTGAACACCGCCTTTCAGACTACAGCAGCATTGCCTCTGAACGCATGAAAGCCGGGCAAATCGTCGTCAATTACGACTCTAAGACTGATCCGCGCACGGCTGCCGACTACAAGCGAAGTTATGAGGCGACCGGTGAGCGCGCGTACATTGCTGTTCCGTTGATGCGAGAAGGGCGGTGGGTTGCTTCATTTTGGGCCAGCGACGATCAGCCGCGTCAATGGAGTTTTGAAGAAGTTTCGCTCTTGAAGATGTCTGCAGAACGAACCTGGACAGCCGTCGAAAAACTGAGAGCCGTAGCGGAACGCGAGCGATTGTTGCAGAGCGAACAGGAAGCGCGTGACGCTGCTGAAAGGGCCAATCAACTCAAAGACGAATTTCTTGCCACATTGTCGCATGAGTTGCGCAATCCTCTGAACGTCATTCTCGGATATTCGGAGCTGTTGCTGCGAATGCCCGAGATCGAACACTCGCCACGTCTGGCCAAAATGGGAGAGGCGTTGAAACGAAACGCCCAATCGCAGTCGCAGTTGATTAACGACTTGCTCGATCTCTCGCGGCTACAGCGGGGCAAGATCACTCTGAACCGGGAGACAGTTTCAATGGCAGCGATCATTGATAGCGCGGTGGAAACTGTCCGCGCCGACGCTGCTGCAAAAGATATCGACATTCGTGTGAATGTAAGCGATCAGCTTTTCCTGGTTGACGGCGATCGGTTGAGATTACAGCAGATAGCCTGGAACTTGCTCAACAATGCGGTGAAGTTTACGCCCGCGGGTGGAAGCATCGAGATTAGTTTGAGCGGTGAGGGTGAAACTGCGGTGCTGGCCGTCGAGGACACAGGGCAGGGAATTGATCCGGCTTTCCTGCCTCACGTGTTCGAGATGTTTCGGCAGGCAGACAGTAGTCGCGTCCGCAGGCACGGCGGAATGGGTATCGGTCTTGCTCTCGTGCAGCAACTGGTCCAACTTCATCACGGAACAGTTTCGGCTGAGTCGGAAGGAACAGGCAAGGGGTCGCGCTTCACTGTGAGACTACCATTCACGCGCGAAGCGCAGAGACTATCACCTTCGCTCGGTATGTCGCCGGTCGAGCTGGGTGTGCTGGCAGACACGGAACTTTTGGTCCTTGACGACTCTGAAGACACAATCGCAATGCTGGAGCAGTTGCTCAAAACCGGCGGGGCGAGGGTCACGACGGCAACGAACGGTGCGGATGCACTGCGTATTGCGAGTGAGAAAGAGTTTGACGTGATCGTGTCGGACATATCGATGCCTGAGATGGATGGGTTTGAGTTTTTGCGACGGCTGCGACAGATCGATGGGCGACAAGACGTTCCGGTCGTCGCGATCACCGGCTTTGGCCGCAGCGACGACATCGAACGGGCCCGCGCCGCCGGTTTCTTTGCGCACATTACCAAGCCGTTGAATTTGCAGGCGTTCGCGCAAGTGCTTCAGAGAATACGCGCGCAGAGCACTTCAAACGGACAGGATGGAAAAGTCGATCGGGATCTTAGCGCCGGACCTGTTTGCTAAAAGCAAAGGCCGCTCAGAATTGAGCGGCCCGGTGCAACAACTTTAAGAAGGGTTATTTATTGCCAGTTGCTGAAACGGCAATGTTGCTTTCTTTCGCCTGGAACTGTTTCCAGTAGTCCTTAACGAAACCTTTCTGCTTTCCATGACCAAAGCCGGAATTAAAGTCGTACTGCTCCATCTCCGCCAGAACCTGTTCGAGATTCCACTTGTAATGATTGAAGCGATACACCGCTCCTACCACCCCCGTGCGATGACGTCCGCCGGCGCAATGCACAAAAAACTTGCCGGTTGCAGGATCATCAATCACCTTCAGAAACTCATTGATCTGTTCCATGCTCGGGTAGCTCTTATCAACCATGGGAATGTTGATATAGCGCAATCCAGCAGCTTCGACTGCGGGCTGCTCGTACTCCCTGGAGTTGTCCGTGAGGTCAATGATGGTTTTTACACCGAGCTCAGCAAGGGCTTTATAGTCCTCTTCTTTAGGCCTGGCGCCGCGATAAAATCGCTCATCCATCTGACCAAAGTTCTTGATTTTGACATTCGGGAATTGCGGGTTTTTCTTGGCCAGGGCGAGGCCGGAAAATGCAAAGATAAGCGCGAGCGTCGCTAAAAGAGCCGGAGAAGACTTGCTAAATTTCATTTAAACTCCTTTAAGTCAGCAGTTAGAAACCGGAGGTTAGGATTCCCGAATCCTTCATGCGGTTGTACCGATGATCGGGTTTTGTGCCTCAATCAGCGCGACTGTAGGGCGGCCCTCCGTGGCCGCCCCTCTGACGAAGGATGCGCCATACGAACGAGGGGCGGCCACGGAGGGCCGCCCCTACAATTGCGCCCTTAGAGATCCGACGTTTGAGGCAAAGCGGTACCATTGTCTCCATCTTTGGTAAGACGGAAAAAACTTGATCCTACTTATAAATAGATCAGTCGTCCGGCAGGGCGCCACGGAAGAGTGGTTGACCCGCAAGTGACGTATAAAAACCAAAACCCACTAGCGCGAGCGAGATGATCAGTCCCAATACGAAGTCACCGGCGTACCATGCCGAGAGATCGGAGGTGATGGGATAAAAGATCATCAGGTGCAGGAAGAATAGCGCTGAGATTAACGCCAGTAACCCGTAACGGTACAGCAGCCAAATAACTAGAAAAGCCGTGACACTGGCGAATGGCACGGCTGCCGCAGTTTCATGGGTCAGGCTCAGCGTTACGGCCATGATCAACCAAAGCGCAAAAGCAGCCACTAGTTCTCTTCGCAGAATGATGTATATGAGCAGCAGAGAGAACAGCAGGATAAACCCCTGAAGAAGAGCGGCGAAAGTTTGCTGAATGACGGCGTGCGCAAACGAACGAATTCCCAACAACTGTGTCGCGGGAAAATCAAACCACGGAATACGAGGTAGTTGGCCCAACCATTGTGGGACCAGGTTCGCCAGGTACAGATTACAAACAATAGCGCCAAGGCCGAACAGTGCTCCGATCAATATGTCACGTCCGACAAGCGGATCGCGAAAACCGCCGGCGAGCAAACGGCTCCACGAAATGATCCGGTGGGGCCAGCGCCGTCGCACAAACGGCTCGAATGCCATGTAGACCACCCACAAAAAGAACGCCCAAAACAGCACGTTCTGAATGCTCGAAATAAAGTTGAGTGCCTCGTAGATCGTAAACACATGGTGGGAGGTAAACAGCCAACGAAGAAAGAAGATGGCGAAGACGAAGGCGGCAAGACGAAAGGCGCCTTTGCGATCGCCGCGGCCCAACTTCAAGTTTCGCACCGCCAGGAGTGCACTGCCCAGCATTACTGTAATGAACACCGCTAGCAGCACAATGATCAGAGCGCGCTCTCTGAATCGAGACAGGTAAGCTTGTGGGTCACGTGGTTGATCCCAGGCTTCGAAGATTTCAAAGTAAACAGGCTTGCCTTCGAACGCAGCAGCTTCGACATGTATTTTGATCTCCGGTTGGTCGGGGTACGTGCCTTCCCACGCCGCGCGTGCAGTCGATTCATGTGGTGGGGTCCAGATGGGTGTAACAGGTTGAAACTTTGCCTGGTCCAGTCCGCTTTCGCTGAATAGTAGAGACCAATCTGGCGTGGCCGAGTCTGCGCCCGAACTCTTTGGGGGCGGTACTGCGTAGAATGATCGTAACCTTCCGAGCGTGTCGAGTGTCAGAGTCGTCATGCCGGGTATGTCGCGCGCGGGCGTGTGTTCACTGACACCAGCGCCACTCGAAACGTCGAATGGGCGTAGACTCTGCCGGTACCAAAAATAGATCGCTGCTGGTTGTCCGCTACTCAACTTGTTCCAGCGCGAAGGCGATGGGTCGTTCTCGTGGACGTAATTCAAATACTCTCGATCGAGACCCATGCCGTACGCAGAATCACTGGCTGGAGCGACGTAGCCAAACTTCTTGACCAGTTCACTCGCGCGATCGCGTAAAACCTCGGGTGACTTGTTCAACGGAACCTTGCGATACAGCATCGTGGAGCGCGAGAGAAAAGCGATGATCGCCAGCAACACGACGACTGACGCGAGCAGCGACACAGCGACAGCCGGCTTTAACCCGCCTTGTTTAGGCGCCGCGGCAACCATCTCGGGCGAAGGAGTCTCGCCTGCGGCAAGTGCAGCCGCGAGTGGATCTCCGCCAGGCAAAGCAGCGGCGACCTGCAACGCCGAAGCCGGACGCTTCGCCGGATCTTTTTCAAGACAACGAAAGATGACTCGTTCGACGAGCGGATCTAATTCCGGAACGTATTGCGAGGGACTGGTCGGTGTTGTGTCGCTGCGTCGCAGGTTGAGCAACTCCGCTAACGTCGAAGCCTCGAAAGCCTTCTTGCCGGTAAAGATTTCATACAGCACGAGCCCCAGTGAAAAGATATCGCTCTTCGCGGTCAGCTCTTGTCCTTCGAGTTGTTCCGGTGACATGTATGCCGGCGTGCCCGACATTGCTTCGCGCTGGTCCACTTCGAGTGACGCGATACCAAAGTCGGTGATGCGCACCTCGCCGTGTTCGTCCAACATGATGTTTGCGGGTTTCAGATCGCGATGCAGGACGCCGCGTTCGTGCACGGCTGCAAGTCCTGCGCAGAGCTGACGCGCGACGTCGACGGCCTTGTCCTGTGGCAGGCGACCGATGCGTTTAAGAAGCGATGAGAGTTCTTCTCCACGCACAAACTCCATCGAGATGAAATGTTGCCCTTCGTACTCGGCGATGTCGTAAACGCGACAAACATGCCGGTGTGAGATCTGCCGTGCAACGCTTACTTCTCGATAAAAACGCGCCAGTGCCGCGGCGTTCGCCGTCAGCGATTGAGGCAGGAACTTCAAAGCGACGGATTGTTTGAGTTTGAGATCGTCGGCGCGATAGACCTCGCCCATTCCACCGCGACCGAGCAGTCCAACTATGCGATAGCGATCTGCGAGAACGTCGCCGGGAATGAATCTCGCATCGTCGATCGAATCGGAAGTGACAGGCGCGAGCCTTTTTCTCGGAGTATCAACTGGTCGAGGTGGATATGAAATCAACCTCGCAGCGACGTCGAAAACATCAGTTTGGATGAAATCTTCGGCCTGCTTGTCAAACTGGAGCATCTTCTCCACTTCGCGACGAAGATCTCGATCTGAACCGCACACTTGATCGAGAAATGCAGCGCGCTCTTGTGGCTTACGCTCGAGCGCGGCCTCGAAGAGTTCATCAACCTTTCGCCAGCGGTCGGGTTTCATCTGCTGTCCCTTCGGTGATCATTCGATATAGCCATGCCTTCGAACGCTGCCACTCGCGTCTCACAGTTCGCGGTGAGATGTTCAATAACTCTGCCGTTTGCTCGATGCTCAAACCGGCGAAGTAACGCAACTCGACAATTTTGCCCTTCTGCGGGTCAACACGTTCGAGAAAGCGTAACGCATCGTCAAGCGCGAGGAAGTCTTCTGCCTTTTCTCCGACTATGGCCGAAGTCTCATTAAGAGAAACCTGGATTGCACCGCCTCCGCGTTTGTCGCGCGCGTGAGCGCGTGCGTGATCGATCAGAATATGACGCATCACTTGCGCGCAGACCGCAAAGAAGTGTGCGCGGCCCTGCAACTCGAATCCCTCCTGCCCGGCAAGTTTCAGATACGCTTCGTTGACCAGTGCGGTTGCCTGCAAAGTGTGACCGGGTCGTTCCTGGCTCATTTGCCGGCGGGCGATGCGACGGAGTTCAGCGTCTACGAGAGGGAAGAGCTTATCGAGCGCGGACCGGTCGCCTTTGCTCCAATCGGCAAGTAACTGTGTAACTTCCTGTGGCGAAATCGCGGGCATCGGGCGCGAATTCTAACAAAAAATTTTCGTGATGGGTTGGCCGCTTTGCTTGTTATTCGTCGCTTACTGAAATGAGCCACGAACAAGCACAAGAAGGAGAATAAGATGAAATCATTAGTGTTTTTGACGTTGTTTATGCTGGCACAGTCTGCCCAACCGTTATCAACGCAGAGTAGCCACGCGCCAGATGAAGCGGCTATTCGCGAGCACGTGAAGCAACTGGAAACGGGATGGAACACGAAGAGTGGAGCGCTCTTCGCTAAACCCTTCGCGGAAGATGCGGATTACGTCGTCATTAACGGCATGTACATCAAAGGCCGGTCTGTAATCGAAACCGCGCATCAGCGAATCTTCGACACGATCTACAAAGACACGACAATCACTCTCGCCGTCAAACAGATCCGGTTTCTTCGACCTGACGTCGCCGTCGTCCATGTGATCGGACGTCGGAATGGTCCCACGAAGGAACTCACAACCGAGGCGATGCTTACGCTGTTCATGACGAAAGAGAAAGACGGATGGACCATCGCCGCGTTTCAGAACACGCAAGTTGTGGCGCGAGAGTAGTCTCAGGCTTGCAGCGCCCGGTGAACGACAAGCGTATCGACGTACTGCACAAAGCGGATGGCTTTTCCGTCCCTCATTTTCCAAACGTGTGCGAAGTCTGCCTGAAAGCTCTTGCCGGTACGCTTGTACGTTCCGCTGTATTTGCCTAACGAAACGACGGTATCTCCACCGTCGATGAATTCATGAGGCACCGCGGCAAATCCTTCCCACTCCGATCCCAATCGCATAAAGACACCTTCGAGCACTGCTCTAGGCCCGTGGTACGTTCCGGCGTAGGGGAATCCTTCGGCTTCCGTCCAATCGATATCAGCGCTCAAGGAACCAAGCACCGTCGGGATGTCGCCTTTGGCGAATGCGTCATAAACTTTCTTCACTGCATCGAGATTGCTCAAGTGTTTACCTCTCATTGTTTGGTTTGCAGACGTGGACGATCTACCACGATAATGCCTCACTATGGAAACACTGAGAACGTTATACCCCGAGATAGAACCTTACGACAGCGGCCATCTTAAGGTCTCGGCCGTTCACGAACTTTATTACGAGCAATGCGGCAATCCGAAAGGGAAGCCGGTTGTGTTTCTGCATGGTGGGCCAGGCGCGGGTCTGATTCCTGACTACCGCCGCTTCTTCGACCCGTCGGCTTATCGTGTGATTCTGTTCGAGCAGCGCGGCGCTGGTCGAAGCACGCCGCACGCTTCGCTCGACGACAACACGACCTGGCATCTTGTCGAAGACATCGAGCGTATCCGCGAACATTTCGGAGTTGAACAGTGGTTAGTGTTTGGCGGTTCGTGGGGCAGCACACTCGCGCTTGCGTATGCTGAGACACATCCGCAGCGGGTGAGTGCGCTTGTGCTGCGCGGAATTTTTCTTTGTCGACCGAGAGAGATTCGCTGGTTTTATGAAGACAGCCAGGGTGCGAGTGCGATATTTCCCGAGACGTGGGAGCGATACGTACGCATCATTCCCGAAGGGGAGCGTGACGACATGATCCGCGCCTACTACCGTCGCTTAACAAGCGATGATGCTTCGGTGCGTCTTGAAGCAGCGCAGGCGTGGTCGATCTGGGAAGCGAGTGCGTTAAAGCTTCTTCCAGACCAAAAGCTGATCGATGAATTCGGTGAACCCGACATGGCGATCGCCCTGGCGCGCATCGAATGCCATTACTTCGTGAACAACTGTTTCTTCAACACTGATAATTACCTGCTTGAACACGTCGATCGCATTCGACACATTCCGGGCGTGATTGTGCATGGACGTTACGACATCGTCTGTCCCGTTATGAACGCATGGGACCTCCACCGCGCCTGGCCCGAAGCAACCCTGAAAATCATCCCAGACGCCGGCCACGCCGCCACCGAACCCGGCATCGCCGACGCACTTGTCCAGGCGACTGATAGCTTCCGCTGATCATCCTGATAATCATGTCAATCCTGTGCACTAAAACTGGCCGTGGTCGACGTCGATGATGAATTTGATTAGACCCTCGACGTAAGTCTTCTGATCGTCGTAGAGCGCCATGTGGCTGCCGTTGGGGCAGAAGAGGTAGCGGCCTTTCTGTACTTTCTTCGACATCATCTCCATGTGTGCGGGGTCCATCGTGTCGTATTTCCCGCCGATGACGAGTGTGGGGACATTGATTTTTGGTAGATCGTTGGTGCGGTCCCAGTTGAGGAGTTTGCCGCTGAGTCCGAGTTCGCTTGGTCCCTGCATCGGGATGTAGATGTCAGCGTTGATGTGTTTGAAAGCGCGGGTCACCGGCTCCGGCCACTCTTCGTAAGGCATGCGCAAGATGTGATGCTCGTAATGCATTGGGATTAGCAACTCCATGTAACGCGGATTCGCAAAGTCTTTCTGCGCCTCCAGCTCCTTGACCTCAGCCAGGACCTTTTGGTCCATCGACGGCATCAACACTTTGGTCGCGTACTCATTGTACGCAGGACAACTCGCCATCATGTTCGAGATGATCAGTCCCTTCAGGTGCTGCTGGTACTTCAACGCATACTCCATCGCCAGTATCCCACCCCATGAATGGCCGAAGAGATAGAAATTACTCTTTTCGAGTTTGAGTGCTTGTCGCACCTGCTCAACTTCCTCGACGAAACGCGGCAGTTCCCACAGTTCCGGCTCTTTCGGTTGATCGCTGTACGCCGAACCGAGTTGGTCGTAGTAATAATATTCAATGCTCGCCGCCGGAAAGTAGCTATCGAGTGCTTCCAGGTACTCGTGCGTCGCTCCTGGTCCACCATGCAACAGCAGCACTTTGATTTTCGGATTGTTACCGACTCGTTTGGTCCACACGCGGAACACACCCTTAGGCGTCGTGATTGGAATCATCTTGACTCCGCCGCTCAGTACATCGTCGCGTCCCGAGTAATTCAGATAAGGCGATGCGGGAATAGTAAATGTGAGCACTTGATCTGACGGTGTTTCACGGGCGCATGCCTGCAGAACAAGCATCGCGAGAATCAACAGGAGGAATTTTTTCATAGGTTCTCCACAAGCCATCATCACTAACCACAGATTCCACAGATTACACAGAGCAACTCTGCGTAATCTATGGATAACTACTTAATCGCAATTGGATTTACGATCGCTTGCACACCGCCCGTGATCCGTGCCGGACCGAGCGTGAACAGGAATTCCCACGCCTGGTCCTTCACCATCTCTTCGGTATTCATATTCTCGAGTATGTGAATGCCGTTGAGCGGAATCAGGATCTGGTGGACTTCAAAAACGCCTACATCCTTTTCAAACGGAATCACCTCGAAGCTCCACGTATCAGAGCCGGCGATCGCCACTTCCAACGACGCGAGATACTTCGCACCTTCACGCCCCAGTCCTGGTGCAGCCGAACCGAAACGTTTGTTGTCCTTACCGAGAAGCTTGAGCCATCCGGTATAGAACAAAACAACATCGCCCTTTTCAATCGAGGTGATGCCCTGACGTTTCATCGCGCCTTCGATTTCGGCGCGGTTGAATGCGGTGCCTTCTTTGACAATGTCGGTATTGAAGTAACCAGCCATATCAAGCAGCACACCACGCGTTGCTATCGCGGGAACGTGCTCGACTCCGAGTTTCTTAAGTCCGTCAGTCATCGCGAAATCGGCGGCCTTGTTGCAGTTGTAATAAAGATTGTCGATGCCGATGTGGCCCAGTCCATCGAGTTGCGAACCAACTCCTAACCATCCGGTAATCATGTCGTCGTTGTACGTCGTTTTCGTTGGACCAAGCGAGCCGCCTGCGACCTGGCTTGGCTGAACTATCGTAATCGCGAAAGTGCGCGGCGGATAAGCGGGCGTGTCCTTATTCGTCTCGATACCGAGACGATAAGTCTTGCCTTTTGTGACGAGTCTGGTTGCAGCAAGCGTCTTCGCAGGCGTGACGTGATTGAGGTTGCCGATTTGATCGTCAGGGCCAAACTTCGAAGCCGTTAGACAAGGTTTTTGCTGGGCATGTGCGCCGATGGTGAACGCTAACAACAGAACACACAGCTTTGCCGCAGAATGAATTCTCATGGTTCTCCTTTTAAGCTTCACGAAGACTTTGGACCAGCCAGTATTTTTAAGTCATTACATCGAGAAATTCCAGAGTGAACAGTGTGAACTGTGTTATAGTGCCGGCACTCAAAAAGAAGCGGGCCGACTTGTGCTACAACACGAAGCCGACCCTAAACCCTCAACCTTCCAAGAAAGGATGAAGATTACGACTAATGGTAGCGCAACTACGCGCGAAGAAACACCTCATCTAACCAACTCTCTCAAACGACAACCACTGAAGACAAGATCGATGCATTGGCAGAGATGATCTGTTCGTGCAAACACGCCAACTTCGAATAATTCCAACGTTCAAGGTGTCGTACTCAAGGATGTGCCCGCGACGATTGAAACGAAAGCGAGCTACTTGTTCTACCTGCACGGGCGGATAATCGAGAATCAGGGCATCCGGCCAACCGATCCGAGGTATGGCGTTTACGAATACGAAGAGATACTAAGGACATTAGCCGGCAGAGGCTTTGCCGTAATAAGCGAAGCGCGTGCGAAAGACACGGACGTGAATCAGTATGCAAACAAGGTGGTCCAACAGGTCAACACTCTTATCAATGCGGGCGCGCCGCCGTCACATATCACGGTTCTCGGCGCCTCGAAAGGGTCTGTGATCACAATGCGCGTTTCAACTCTGCTCCGAAATAAAGACGTTAACTTCGTCGTCATGTCTAACTGCAACGACTGGGTTGATCAGAATTTCCAAATCGACTTGTACGGTAATGTGCTGTCGATCTATGACATAAATGATGAGTTTGGTGAGACGTGTCAGAAGTTCTTTGATAAGGCAAGTGGACTCAACCGGCGTAAGGAGGTTGTCCTGAAGGTTGGGACTGGCCACGCCGTCTTGTACAAACCGTTGAAGGAATGGGTCGACCTGGTTGTCGAATGGGCGAAGCCGTAACGCTATGAACCACGCAATCGATCAGATGAAAGCGAGCGACTGGGAGCAAGTGCGGTCGATCTATCTTGAAGGCATCGCTACTGGCGACAGCACTTTCGAGACGGATGCTCCGTCGTGGGATAAGTGGGACGAGGCTCACCTGCAAGTCGCGCGATTGGTGATGCGAGATGGGAACAGGATCTTGGGTTGGGCGGCGTTGAGTCCCGTATCGAAGCGAAACGTTTATCGCGGCGTTGCAGAGTTGACTGTCGCCGTGACTGAAAGTGCGAGAGGCGAGGGCGTTGGCCGTGCGTTGCTTGAAGCACTCATCGATGAGTCTGAGAAAAATGGTATTTGGACACTCCAGGCATCGATCTTCCCGGAAAATGCCGCCAGCTTGAAATTACATCTGCGGTGTGGATTTCGCGAAGTAGGAAGACGCGAACGAATCGGACTATTGAATGGCGTCTGGCGCGACACATTGCTCTTTGAACGTCGCAGTACAACCGTATGAGGAATAAATATGACTGATGCAATACTCAAAAGCTTTGAACAGCCGGATGAAACGAGAGTATTCGAAAAGGGGAAGTTCGAGATCGTTAAAATCGGCGGGCTGACAATCGGCAGAGCTACCTACCAACCGGGATGGAAGTGGTCCGTGCATGTTGCTCCTCAAGCCGGCGCCGCTCTGTGTGAAGTCGAGCACGTGGGTTCAGTGATCTCAGGTCGCGCCGTGGCCGTGATGTCCGGTGGAGAGATCGTCGAGCTTACGCCGGGACAGTTGTTTTATATTCCAGCCACTCCGCACGACAGTTGGGTGATCGGCGACGAACCATACGTGTCGCTGCACTT
>JAICGZ010000009.1 GCA_025922875.1 Pyrinomonadaceae bacterium | reverse complement strand
CGAGAAGCCGGTTGATTACGGCGAAGCAATATAGCGGACTAAGACGATGGGCATAAAGAAACTTACACCCACATCGGCAGCGCGACGTTACCAGACGTATCTGACGCGTGACGAGTTGACACTTGGGGCGATTCCCGAGAAGTCTTTGCTCGAGCCAAAGAAGAGAATTTCCGGACGCAACAACGACGGCCGGATTACGGTGCGTCGTCGCGGCGGCGGTCACAAGCGCTTTTACCGCATTGTCGACTTCAAGCGCGATAAGGAAGGCGTGCCCGGACGCGTCACTCAGATTGAGTACGATCCAAATCGCTCGGCTCATATCGCGCTGATTACCTATCTTGACGGTGAGAAGCGGTACATCATCGCGCCGACAGGTCTGGAAGTCGGGAAGACGATCATGAGTGGCGCCGAGGCCGACATTCTTCCCGGCAACACGCTGCCCTTGATCAATATCCCGTTGGGCACGCAGATCCACAACATCGAGTTGCGCCCCGGAAAGGGCGGACAGATGGCGCGCTCCGCTGGCACGTTTGCGCAACTTGTGGCGAAGGAAGGCGAGTATGCACAGTTGCGCATGCCTTCGGGTGAAGTGCGACGTGTGCCTTTGGTTTGCAAAGCCACGGTCGGCCAGGTCGGCAACATCGAGCACGAAAATGTTTCGCTCGGCAAAGCCGGGCGATCGCGTTGGAAAGGTTTGCGTCCGAAAGTCCGCGGTGTGGCGATGAACCCTGTGGACCACCCGCACGGTGGTGGTGAGGGCAAGACTTCAGGCGGCAGAAATCCAGTGACGCCCTGGGGCCAGCCGACTCGCGGTTACAAGACGCGCAGCAACAAGCGAACTCAGAAGATGATTCTGAAGGATCGCAGAGCGAAGTAATAGGTCCTATAGGTCCGATAGGACCTATACCAGGAAATCGAGGATCGGAGAAACATGGCTCGTTCAGTTAAAAAGGGACCGTTCATCGACAAAGGTATCGTGAAGGCGGTCGAGAAGGCGCGCGCAGGTGGGCAGCGCCCGCCGGTGATCAAGACATGGTCGCGGCGTTCCACGATCACTCCCGACATGGTTGGACTGACTTTCGGCGTGCACAACGGTAAACGCCATCTCCCGATTTACGTCACGGAGAACATGGTGGGCCACAAGCTCGGTGAGTTTGCGCCGACACGAACGTTCAAGGGCCACTCGGGAACGAAGGTCGAAAAAGCCAGCAAGGTCGCGTCAGCGCCGGCGAAGTAGGCCGCGGATGACGCGGATCTTGCGAACGGATTAACGCGGATAAGGATTCGAAGATGGAAGCAACAGCGAGTGCAAGATATTTACGAGGTTCGGCGCAGAAGGCCCGGCTGGTCGTGGATATGATTCGCGGCAAAGACGTAAACCAGGCGCTGGCGATTCTGCGATTTACAAAGAAGCGCGCGGCTGGGCACATCGAGAAGTGCATGCGTTCGGCGATTGCGAATGCAAACGAGATTGCCGAGAAAGCGAATATCTCGATCGACCCGGACGATCTTTGGGTGAGGACGGCGTTTGTCGATCGTGGACCAACGAAGAACCGGCGTCGCGTGAGACCAGCGCCACAGGGTCGTGCTTATCGAGAGCAAAGACATTTTTGTCACGTCACGATCTCGTTGAGTAATGACGCAAAGCCTACCGCAAAGGGAGGCGCGCCTGAAGTGGAAGCCAAGCCTGCGAAGCTTTCGGAAAGTAAGCGACGAAAGCGTGGCGGCGCCGTGGCAGCACCGAGAGCGAGGCGCGCCACACCGAAGGCTCAGGAGACGACAGAGGTTCAAGAAGCCACAGCCGCGGAGAAGCCGGCAAAGAAAGCTTCGAAGAAAAAAGCTAAGACCGAAGAGTAAGAACTGGAGAAGATTGTGGGTCAAAAAGTTCATCCATACGGTTTTCGACTCGGCTACAACAAAGACTGGCACTCGCATTGGTTTGCCAAGAAGCAGTTCGGCGAGTTTTTGCTTGAAGATCT
Organism: Pyrinomonadaceae bacterium; assembly: GCA_025922875.1. Lineage (GTDB taxonomy): Bacteria > Acidobacteriota > Blastocatellia > Pyrinomonadales > Pyrinomonadaceae > PSRF01. The sequence goes on along the minus strand of JAICGZ010000009.1, from coordinate 46,647 downwards.
GAAGTTGAAGCGGGATCTCAAGCAGCGCTTTGCGGGCGCAGGTGTGTCGCACGTCGATATTGAACGCGCCGCGAACCGTCTGAAGATCATTATCTACACGTCGCGGCCCGGCATCATCATCGGCCGCAAGGGCGCTGAGATCGACAAGCTCAAGAGCGATCTTTCGTCGAAGACGGGCCGCGAAGTGCTCGTGTCGATCCAGGAGATTCACAAGCCCGAGCTGAACGCGCAACTCCAGGCCGAGAAGATTGCCGCGCAACTCGAGAAGCGCATTGCGTTTCGCCGTGCGATGAGAAAGGCCGTGGAAGAGTCTCTGCGGTTTGGAGCGCAGGGGATCAAAGTGAAGGTGAGCGGCCGTTTGAACGGTGCTGAGATCGCTCGCAGTGAGTGGCACTTGCAGGGACAGCTCCCGCTGCACACGCTGCGCGCCGACATCGATTACGGTCTGGCTGAAGCGCAGACGACGTTCGGACAGATCGGCGTCAAGGTTTGGATCTATCGCGGCGAGATTCTCGATCCGAAAGCCGCAATGGCGCGCGGCACGGGATCGGATCCGATCAACGAAACGCGAGTCGGCGAACGCGAGCGTCGCCCGCGCACTCGCCGCGAACGCGAGGGCGGATCAGATGGTCGCCGGCCGAGAGGCGAGAACCAATAGGAGATTGCCAATTGCCAATTGCCAATCGCCGATTTAAGGACCTTCGGCCTTCTCAAATCGGAATTGGCAATCGGGCAATTGGAAATAAAAAATTATGTTGATGCCGAAGAAAGTTAAGCACCGGAAGCAGATGCGTGGACGCATGACTGGCGTCGCGACGCGTGGCAGCGAGATCAGCTTCGGTGAGTATGGGCTCAAGAGCCTTGAGCCGGCGTGGATCACTGACCGGCAAATCGAGGCTGCTCGTATCGCCATGACCAGGCACATCAAGCGTGGCGGCAAGATCTGGATCCGAATGTTTCCTGATAAGCCGGTGACGAAGAAGCCCGCTGAAACGCGTATGGGAAAGGGCAAGGGCGCTCCGGAATACTGGGTTGCCGTGGTCAAGCCTGGCCGCATCCTTTACGAGATTGAAGGGGTCGATGAAGCCACCGCGCGCGATGCCATGCGGCTCGCGGCGCAGAAGCTTCCGATCAAGACCAAGTTTGTAACGCGCGCCGATCAGGAAGGAGGCGCGATCTAGTAATGAAGAAGCGAGAAGAACTCGACAGGTATCGCGAAATGGCCGAGGACGAATTGCGCGCGGAAGCAGCGCGTTTGCGCGAGTCGCTTTTCCGGCTGAACTTCAAACTGGCCCTCGGTGAAGTCGACGCGGTCAAGCGCATTCGCCAGGAGAAGAAAGCGCTGGCGCGGATCGAGACGATCTCGAAGCAAGGGCGGAATTAGTTGTTAATAGGTCCTATAGGGCCTATTGGGTCGAATAGGACCTATTAAGAGAGAAGAATAATGGCAGAGAATCAAGAGAACATTGAAAGCGCAAACGCTGCCGAAGCGCCGCGGGCCGACACCAGCCGCGCCAACCGGTCGCAAAAAGTCGGGACAGTCGCTTCCGACAAGATGCAGAAGACCGTGGTGGTGCGTGTGGACCGGCTGGTCCGTCACCGGAAATATCGTCGTTACGTGCGCAAAACGTCGAAGTTCATGGCCCATGACGAATTGGGCGCCACTGTTGGCGACAAGGTGCGGATTGTTGAAACGCGACCACTTTCGGCGCGCAAGCGTTGGCGCGTAGTTGAGATCGTTCAGAAAGCCGCGAAGTAGGCTTCGCGGCAAGAGTCGGAGGTAACGACAGTGATCCAGATGCAAACCTCCCTGGAGGTTGCTGACAATTCCGGGGCGCGACGAGTGGAGATGATCATGCCCATTGGCGGTTCCACTGGAAAAATCGCCAGCCTGGGAGATCGAATCAAAGTAACGGTCAAAGAGGCCTCGCCCGACGGAACTATCAAGAAGGGCACCGTTCAGGATGCCGTGATCGTACGCACGCGCAAGGAAGTGCGACGCGCTGATGGAACGTACGTGAGGTTCGATCAGAATGCGGCGGTCCTGATCAAGGAGGATGGGACGCCGATAGGCACACGCGTTTTTGGACCAGTGGCGCGCGAGCTGCGCGATAAGAATTTTATGAAGATTGTTTCGCTCGCGCCGGAGGTGATTTGAAATGGCAGGAACAGGAACAAAGCGCGCGAAGATCAGGAAGAACGATCAGGTAGCGATTATCGCGGGGCGCGACAAGGGCAGGCGTGGGCGCGTGCTCGAAGTCTCCCATAAAAAGGGAAAGGTGAAAGTCGAAGGCTCGGGAATGATCAAACGTCACCAGAAAGCAAATCCGCAGGCGAATCGCGGTGGGGGCATTGTGGATAAGGAATCGTTTATCGACATCTCAAACGTGCAGTTGATCGATCCGCAGTCCGGCAAACCCACGCGCGTGAAATATCAAAGGGATAGCGATGGATCGAAGACGCGGGTTGCGGCCTCCAGCGGCCACTCGTTGGAGAAATAACATCATTGCTGATTTCCAATTGCCGATTTGAGAATTGGAAGCAATTGCAAATTGGCAATCGGAAATCGGAAATGTTTTGAGGATCTGACATGTCTGCAAGGTTAAAAGAGCGATATCAAAAAGACGTAGCGCCGCAGATTGCGAAGGAGTTTGGCATCAGCAATCCGATGGCCGTGCCGCGTATCGAAAAAGTCGTAATCAACATGGGCATGGGCGAGGCTATTGCCAACGCCAAGATTCTCGATACGGCGGCCGACGAACTGCGCGCGATCACCGGGCAGAAGCCGGTGATCACGAAGGCAAAGAAATCGATCGCTTCGTTCAAGTTGCGGCAGGGGATGCCGATCGGGGTTGTTGTTACGTTGCGAGGCGATCGCATGTACGAGTTTCTCGATCGGCTTGTCTCCGTGGCGCTGCCGCGAGTGAGAGACTTCCGCGGAGTTTCACCGAAGGCTTTTGACGGCCGTGGCAATTACACGATTGGAATCCGCGAGCAGCTGATCTTTCCGGAGATCGATTTCAACAAGGTGGACAAGCTGCGTGGGATGAACATCTCGATCGTGACGACGGCACGCAATGACGAACAGGCGCGTGCGCTTTTGAAAGGGCTCGGGATGCCCTTTAGAACTTAATAATAGGTCCTATAGGACCTGTTGGACCTATATCGAAGAAGAACTATGGCAAAGAAATCACTGATTGCGAAAGCTGCACGTCGACCGAAATTCTCGGTGCGCGCCTACACACGATGCAAACGCTGCGGGCGACCGCGGGGTTACCTGCGGAAGTTCAACCTGTGTCGCATCTGTTTTCGTGAGTTAGCGCTGCAAGGTCAGATTCCTGGCGTTGTTAAGTCGAGCTGGTAGTTGACAATTAACGGAGTTACTTCATGACTGATCCTATTGCCGATATGTTGACGCGAATCCGCAACGCCATCGCGGCCAAGCACTCGCGAGTTGATATTCCGGCTTCAAAGCTCAAACTTGAGATTGCCCGCATTCTGAAGGAAGAGGGTTACATCAACAACTTCGTCATCAAGGGCGAAGGACTCAAGCGTACTGTGCGAATTTTTCTGCGCTACGACGCGCGCGGTACGTCTTCGATCACGCACTTGCAGCGTGTCTCGACCCCCGGAAGACGCGTGTACGTCGGCTCGAGTGAGATACCAAAAGTGCTCGGCGGATACGGTATCAACATCGTCTCAACCTCAAAAGGTCTGATGAGCGGTAAGGCCGCCCGCCGCGAGAACATCGGCGGCGAACTGTTGGCCCAGATCTATTAACTCGTTGCCAGTTGCCGGTTGCCAGTTTCCAGTTGATGGAAATTGAGAAACAAAATCGGCAATCGGCAATTGGCAATTGGAAATAAGAAAATGTCACGAATTGGAAAAAAAGTGATTACAGTGCCGAAGGGCGTGACCGTGACTGTTCATGAGCAGGAGCTCGAAGTCAAAGGTCCAAAAGGCACGTTGAAGACGCCAATCCCGCAGGGAATCAACTTCAAAGTTGAAGGCGAGGAGTTGCGTGCCGAGCGTGAATCTGATGAGCACGCCGCATTGCACGGGCTTGCTCGTGCTCTGGCAAACAACGCCATCGTCGGCGTGACTGAAGGGTTCAGTAAGCAGATGGACGTGGTCGGTGTTGGTTACAAGGCCGACGTGCAGGGAAAGAAGATCGTCTTCTCTCTGGGCTATTCGCATCCGATCGAGTTTCCTTTGCCGCCTGAGGTTGACGCGAAGGCCGAACGTCTGACGACCAGGGGAAGTATTCAGCAGTACCAGACCACTTTAACGCTCACGAGTATCGACAAGCAGAAGCTGGGCCAGGTAGCTGCCGAGATGCACAAGCTTCGCAAGCCTGATGCTTACAAAGGTAAAGGCGTGCGTTACGCCAACGTTCCGATCAAGTTGAAGCCCGGCAAAACCGGCAAGTGATGTAGAGGCGAGATGGCAAACACAAGCAGAGCAGAAGTCCGAACCGCGATTCATGCGCGAATTCGCCGCAAGGTCAGGGGAGCTCCCGAGAAGCCGCGACTGGCAATCTATCGCAGCTTGAACCACATTTACGCGCAGGTGATCGACGACCAGAACGGCCAGACATTGGTTTCCGCTTCGTCGACGGAAAGAGATCTGCGCGGTAACACCGGCGGCAATCTCGATGCTGCACGCCGCATCGGCCAGGCAATTGCCGAGCGTGCTCTCGCAAAAGGAATCGAGCAGGTAGTGTTCGATCGCGGCGGCTATCTTTATCACGGCCGCATCAAGGCTTTGACTGACGCGGCGAGGGCGGCGGGGTTGAACAAGAATGAAGCCGTTGCAGAAGCTGAAGAGCCGGCGCCGGCAGCAGAACCTGAGCAGCCCAAAGAAAAGAAGAAGAAGAAAAGCAAAGAATAAATTATGAGACAACCCAAGCAACGCATTCCCGCGCAGGGGCTCGATCTTAAAGATCAGGTGATCTCCATCAATCGCGTGACCAAGGTCGTTAAGGGCGGCAAGAACCTTTCCTTTGCGGCGCTCGTAGTCGTAGGCGATGAAGGCGGGCACGTCGGTTTTGGCACCGGCAAGGCGCGCGAAGTTCCTTTGGCTATTAAAAAGGGAGTCGAGTCGGCGAAGAAGAATCTGATTCGCGTTCCCTTAATCAATAACACGCTGCCGCACCAGTTGATCGGCGAATACGGCGCGGGCCGCGTGCTGGTCAAACCGGCTTCGGAAGGTACAGGCGTGATTGCGGGCGGCGCCGTGCGTGCGGTGATGCAGGCAGTAGGTGTTCGCGACGTGCGCACAAAAGTGCTGGGTTCAACCAATCCGCACAACGTGGTGCGCGCGACTTTCGATGCCTTGTTGCGTATGAAGGATCCGATGGAGCTGGCGCGTTTGCGTGGCAAGCAAGTTGAGGAGATGTAAGTGATGCCACGTAGATCTGAAACAACAAACGAATCGCAGCCGAAGATTCGCATTCAGTACTATCGAAGCTTTATAGCCGCACCGAAGACGCATAAGTCGATCGTGCGCAGCCTTGGGTTGCGAAAGCTTAACCAAATCGTCGAGCGTCCCGACAGCGATGCTATGCGCGGCGCGGTCGCGAAGGTGCCACACCTGTTACGCATAGTTGAGTAGAGCCACAAAAAGCACAGAATGCACAAAATGATTTTGTGCCTTTTGTGCCTTTTCGTGGCTGGAAGGAGTAAATGATGGCTATCAGTCTTAACAGCCTTAAGCCGGCAAAGGGTTCGACCCACAAGAAGAAACGAGTCGGACGTGGACCGGGCTCAGGTCTGGGCAAGACCGCGGGCCGCGGGGAGAAGGGACAGAAGTCTCGCTCGGGTTATTCGCGCAAGATCGGTTTTGAAGGCGGCCAGATGCCGCTGCACCGGCGCTTGCCGAAGCGTGGCTTCACCAACATCTTCAAAAAGCAATGGCTGGAGATTAGCCTCGGCGCACTCGATCAACATTTCAATGCCGACGAAGAGATCACTCCGGAAGTGCTGCACACTCGCGGGCTGATTAAGAAGGCGAAGCACGACGTCGTGGTGCTGGGAAATGGCGAAGTTTCGAAACCGCTTCGCGTTTCGGCCCACCGGTTTACAAAGAGCGCTCGACAGAAGATCGAGCAGGCTGGCGGTGCCGCTGTGGAGATTTCCGCGTAACGCGGGAACCAACACCAGGAGGGCAGTATGGAAAAGTTTTTCGCCGCAGTTCGCAATATGTTTAATGTGCCGGATCTACGCCGGCGCATTTTCTTTACGCTCGGACTGCTCGCGGTCTATCGCTTCGGTGCGCACGTCGGCACTCCCGGTATTGACAAGGCGCGTCTTGATGAAGTGTGGCGGGATGTTTCCGGCACATTGCTCGGCGTGCTTGATCTCTTCTCTGGTGGAAACTTTCGTACGATCTCCGTCTTTGCTCTCGGTGTCACGCCTTACATCACGGCTTCAATCATCCTCCAGCTCATGACCGTCGTCTCGCCGCAACTGAAAAAGTTGCAGGAAGAAGGGGAGATGGGCCGGCAGAAGATCAATCAGTGGACTCGCTATCTGACCGTCGGTCTCGCGGCGATTCAAACATCTTTCGTTGCACACTGGCTGCAGGTTAACGGTGTCGGCGCGCCGGGCTGGGGCTTCCGTCTCAGCACTGTGTTGACTCTGACCACGGGGACGATGTTTGTCATGTGGCTGGGTGAACAGATTACCGAACGCGGTGTTGGTAATGGTATCTCGTTGCTGATCTTCGCGGGTATTGTTATCGGTTTGCCGCAGGGCGTGCAGCAGGTTTTCGGACGCGTTCGTGGCGGCGACACCATGGAGATCCTCGGCGTGTTCGGTTTGCTGGTGGCCCTGATACTGATTATCGCGTTTATCGTCTTTGTCGAATCAGCACGCCGGAAGATTCCTGTTAGTTATGCGAAGCGCCACGTCGGGCGCCAGGTTGTAGGCGGCCAGCAAACGACGATGCCGTTGAAGATCAATATGGGTGGCGTGATCCCTGTGATCTTTGCCTCGTCGGTGTTGTCGATGCCGCAGAGTGTGTTTGCAGCGTTTCCACCCGATCCGGCCAATACGACGACATGGTGGGCATGGATCTGGGAGAGGTTTCAGCTCTTTCATCCGGGCAATCCGTATTACGAGTTGATCTTCCTGTCGCTCATTATCTTCTTCACGTTCTTTTACGTGTCGATTGTTTTCAACGTCGAGGAAGTAGCCGACAATCTTCGTAAGCACGGCGGGTTCATGCCCGGTATTCGTCCCGGCAGGGCCACCGCCGAACATCTCAATTCAATTCTGACGCGGCTGACTACAGTTGGCGCTATCTACCTCGCTCTGGTGGCGTTTGTGCCGCAATTCATGTTGAGCGGATTTCAGGTTGCGAGATTGCCTCTGATTGGAACGTGGCTCGATGCATTTGTCAGCACCACTCCCGGGCTTTCGTGGATCCCGACCGGCATGGGGTATCAGTTTTATTTCGGCGGGACGTCGTTACTGATCCTTGTAGGCGTGGCCATGGACACGGTGGCGCAGATCGAGGCCCAACTCGTCATGCGTAATTATGAGGGCTTCCTCGGCGGTGGCGGGCGTTTGCGGGGAAGACGCGCCTGATCGTTTTATTTAAGCCGAAGCAGTTTTCCCGCAAAGGCGCAAAGAAGCAAAGGAAGAGGCCGAACCGGGATTTACTTTGCTTCTTTGCGCCTTTGCGGGAAAGTCCGTTTGGAGCGGGAAGTCGCCGGTATGTCGAAGATAATCGTGTTGATGGGAGCGCCTGGCGCCGGTAAGGGCACTCAGGCGCGCTTGCTTCAAGAGCGCCTGCATTTGCCGCAGATCTCTACCGGCGATATCTTTCGTGCGCTCAAGAATGCGCAGACGCCACTCGCGCAGGAAGTGAGAGAGATAATGGAGCGAGGACAACTCGTTCCGGATGAGTTGACGATTCGTCTCGTGAAGGAACGTACGGCACAGGACGATTGCAACAACGGTTACATTCTCGACGGCTTCCCGCGCACGCCCGCACAGGCGGCGAGTCTCGAAAAACTGGCAACGGAGCAAGGCAATCAGATCGTCGCGGTACTCATCGACGTTCCACTCGAGATGCTCGAGCAGCGAATGACCGGGCGACGAAATTGTCCGGTGTGTGGCGAGATTTACAACATGTATTTCAAGCCGCCGAAGAACGATAACGTTTGCGACTTTCATCCGGAGGCGCAGCTCGTGCATCGTGCTGATGATAATGTGGAGACAGTGAAAGCGCGGCTCGCAACATACGAAGAGCAAACCCGACCGCTGGTCGAGTATTACAAGTCAGCAAATCTGCTGCGCACAGTTGATGGTACTGGCGAACCGGAAGCAATTTATAAGAACATCGAGCGGGTTGTAGCCGAACAATGATTATTGGGAAATCCAAAAGAGAACTCGAAAAAATGCGCGCTTCAGGCCGTCTTGTCGGTCTGGTCTTGCAGCACTTGCGCAGCTTAGTCAAGCCCGGCGTGACCACGATCGAGATCGATCGAGAGGCCGAGAAGATGATCCGCGACGCCGGCGCTCTGCCGACGTTCAAGGGTTACAACGGTTTCCCGTATTCGATCTGCGCTTCGGTCAACGAACAGATCGTGCACGGGTTTCCTTCCAGGTACGTTTTGCAGGAAGGCGACATCTTTTCAATTGACTGCGGCGTGACGCTTGAAGGCTATGTTGGCGACACGGCCACGACAGTCCCGGTTGGTGAGGTTGATGAGGAACATCTCAAACTGATTCGCGTCACGGAAGAGTGTCTGGAACGTGCAATCCAGCAATGCCGCGCGGGAAATCATCTCGGGGACATCGGGTGGGCAGTCCAGGAGCACGCGGAAGGGAACGGCTATTCTGTGGTGCGCGATTACGTTGGTCACGGGATCGGGCGGCGGATGCACGAAGATCCGCAGATTCCGAACTACGGCAAGCCGGGACTCGGGCCGAAGATCAAGACCGGGTACGTCTTCGCGATCGAGCCGATGGTGAACCAGGGCACCCATCTCACAAAGGTTTTGGCGGATGGCTGGACGGTCGTAACGCTCGATGGCAAGCCCAGCGCCCATGCGGAACACACGATAGCGATTACCGAAGAGGGGCCGGAAGTGCTGACGCTGGTTTCCTCGGCCAGCCCGCTGGAGTCCGCATTGGTTTAGAGTAGTGGGTCAATTTGAAACTGACCCACTACCCCATTACTTTGTTAGCCCCGCCTTGGCAATGAAAAGCGGTGCATGCTATTATTCGCAGTTTGTCGGCAGCGTCAAAATTTCAATCTGAGAGGATATGGCGAAGGAAGAGGCGATAGAAGTTATGGCAAAGGTGCTGGAAACTTTGCCTAACGCTATGTTTCGAGTTGAGTTGGAAGACAGCCAGCACCAGGTGCTTGCGCACATATCGGGGAAAATGCGCAAGCATTTTATTCGCATTCTTCCCGGCGATCGGGTTTTGGTAGAGCTTTCGCCATACGATCTCAATCGGGGTCGAATCACATATCGATACAAATAGGTATCGGAAGACAGAGGTTACGCAATGAAAGTCCGTGCGTCAGTAAAGAAGATGTGCGACAAGTGCAAGATCATCCATCGCAAAGGCGTGGTGCGAGTGATCTGCGTTAATCCCAAACACAAACAGAGACAAGGATAACGAGAAATACAATGGCACGTGTAGCAGGAGTCGATCTACCGCCAAATAAGAGAGCCGAGATTGGTCTGACGTATATCTACGGCATTGGGCGCTCGCGCTCGAATTCAGTGCTCAAGGAAGCGGGCGTCAATCTCGATACTCGCGTCAGAGATTTGAGTGAAGATGAGTTGAGCCGTATTCGCGGGATTCTGGAAGCGCAGGGTGAGATCGAAGGCGACCTTCGCAAACGCGTCCAGATGGACATCAAGCGTTTGATGGACATCGGTTGCTATCGTGGTTTGCGCCATCGTCGTGCGCTCCCTGTGCGCGGCCAGCGAACCCACACGAATGCTCGCACTCGTAAAGGTCCACGACGCGCCACCATCGCCAAGAAGAAGGCGCCCGGCAAGAAGTAAAGAGCATTGCCGATTGCCAATTGGCCATTGCGAATTGGTGGTCTGAGGCGAACGAGGTAATAAATTGAAATCGGCAATCGGCAATTGGAAATAATCTATGGCTAAAGCAGGCGGAAAGAAAAAAGTCTTTCGTAAGAAAGAGAAGAAGAACGTTCCCAACGGGATTGTGCATATCGCGGCGTCGTTCAATAACACGATGATCTCGATTACGGACCTCGAGGGGAACCTGATCGCGCAATCGTCCGCGGGCGCTCGCGGCTTTCGTGGATCACGCAAGGGCACACCGTTCGCGGCGCAGCAGGCTGCTTATGAAGCCGCCAAGAAGGCGCACGAAGCCGGCATGCACCAGTGCGAAGTGCGCGTGAAGGGTCCAGGTGGTGGACGTGAATCGGCGATCAGGGCGATTGCGAATGCCGGCATCCGCGTGATGACGATTCGCGATACGACGCCCATTCCGCATAACGGTTGCAGACCGCCAAAGCGGCGAAGAGTTTAACCACGGATGACACGGATTAGATCCGGATTTGATCCGTGTAATCCGCGGCTACAAACATTAACCAAAGGATGAAGGATCCGAATCGCGGATCTGTAAACTTTTCCGGCTGGCAACAGACCGGAGGCATTAGACCGGAGGCAAATAATTGGCTAGATATCGAGAGGCAGTGTGTCGCCTTTGCCGTCGCGAAGGCGCAAAGTTATTTTTGAAGGGCGATCGTTGTTACAAGCCCGCTTGCCCAATTGAAAAACGTGGTACGCAACCACCCGGACAGCATGGCAACTCGCTGCGCCGTGGTAAGGCGCTGGTCGGTTACGGCCAGCAATTGCGCGAAAAGCAGAAGGTGAAGCGTATCTACTTCATCCTCGAAGGGCAGTTTCGAAACTACTTCGAACGTGCCGCTCGGATGAAGGGCATCACCGGCGAAAACCTTCTGTTCCTGCTGGAGCGGCGGCTGGATAATGCCGTTTACCGCGCCGGTTTTTCGACCTCACGCCGGCAGGCGCGACAACTGGTGAATCACGGCCACATTCTGGTAAATGATCGCAAAGTAGATATTCCCTCATTTCAAGTGAAACCCGGCGACGTGATCAGTGTGAGAGAAGCGAGCAGGAAGAACGCTCACATTGAGGGTGCGTGGCAAACTGCGTCCGGTCGTGGACGCCCGTCGTGGATTACTGCCGACGGCGGCGACATGACCGCGCGTGTGGCCAGCCTGCCCGTGCGCGACGATATCGATCGCTTGATCAACGAGCAGCTAATTGTCGAGCTTTATAGCAAGTAGTTAACCCCGGCTGGCGGCGACGTTGCGCATCGTCGTCGCCTCATCAGACGCATTTTTCTTAGGACCTGAAAACGCTATGGCTATGGATCAAAATAATCTTTGGACAGGATTTCAAATGCCGCGCCGGCTTGCGGCGGACGCGGAGACTTTGACAGAACGATATGGTCGCTTCTCAGCACAGCCATTTGAGAGAGGTTTCGGAACGACCGTAGGAAATTCACTTCGTCGTGCTCTGCTCTCCTCAATCGAAGGCGCTGCTATCACGGCGGTTAAAATTGAAGGTGTCGAACACGAATTTTCATCAATCAAAGGAGTGGTGGAAGACGCCACTGACGTTATTCTCAATCTCAAACAAGTACCATTTAAGCTCCACAGCAGCGAACCGAAGACGCTGAGAATCTCGAAGGAGGAAGCGGGTGAAGTCACCGCGGCCGACATTGAGGCCGATGCTGACGTGGAGATTCTCGATCCTTCAGTTCACATTGCCACAGTCAGCGATGGCGGAGCTCTGAAGATCGAGATGCGCTTGAAGCGTGGCCGTGGATACGTTTCGGCGGATAGAAATTTCGACGAAGATCTGTCGCTCGGATATATCCCGATTGATTCAGTGCACACACCAGTCAAGAAAGTTAATTACAACGTCGAAGCAGCGCGCCTCGGCCAGAACACGGAGTTTGACAAACTGACGATCGAAGTTTGGACCGATGGCTCAGTTAAACCGGAAGACTCTATCGGCCTGGCGGCGAAGTTGATCAAGGACCACATGTCGATCTTTATCAACTTCGAAGAGGACACGGACGACTTCGCTTATACGAAGATGGAGCGTCCGCCACTGCCTCGCAACGATCAGCTGGATCGCTCGGTCGATGAGTTGGAACTCTCAGTGCGTTCCTACAACTGTCTCAAAAATGCCGACATTCGGACGATTCGAGATCTGGTCCAACGCACCGAACGAGAGATGCTGGCTACGAAGAACTTCGGTAAGAAGTCGCTGAACGAGATCAAAGAAATTCTGAACGGTATGGGTCTCGACTTTGGTATGGAATTCGACGAGCAGGGTAATCCGATTCCCGGAACCGGCGGCCGTGATGGTGCTGATCTGTCGGATTATGAAGGCGACGAGGAACAGTAGTAGTCATGCGACACTTAAAGGCACATAGAAAACTTGGTCGCACCAGTGAGCATCGCCATTCGATGCTCCGCAATCTGGCGACTTCATTGATCAATTCTCGCGAGGAGCGCATCATCACCACCTTGCCGAAGGCGAAGGAGCTGCGGCCGTTCGTCGAGCGCGCCATCACGTTATCGCGCAAGGCGCGCAGTTTTGCTGATGACGGTTCCGACGCGCGAGCGTTGCACCTGCGCCGGCAGGCGGCGGGGTTTTTTCACGCGGGTAACATGGCGGCTAGTGAGATCGCGGGTAAGCGAGGCCAGCCTCGCCCGGAACGAACTGCCGGAGTAGCCGCGCTGAGGCGTCTGTTCACTGACCTTGGAGAGCGTTATAAAGATCGGCCCGGCGGTTACACTCGCATTCTGAAACTGGGCCATCGTGACGGCGATCGCGCCGAGCTTGCAATTATCGAACTCGTCGATAACCCGCGCGAAGTCGAAGCAATCGAAGCGGCGAAGAAACGAGCCAGACCTGCGTCCGCTAAAAAGAAGAAAGGCCGCGGGAAGGAAGCGAAGGACAGCGATACAGAGTCCAAGCCTGAAAACGAGGAGTAACGAGTTTTCTCTCGCAAAGGCGCAAAGACGCAGAGTAAATCTTTGCGTCTTTGCGCCTTTGCGGGAAAATTAAATGTCAGCACCCAAAGAACAAAGTGAGACACCGGCGCGGCGAAATCGTTCGCGGCAGTCTGAGGCGCCGGAACGGCCTTCGGCGTCCGTCAACATGGACGAACTGCGCGAACTGATTGCGCTGTTGCGTGAGAATGGTCTGGCGGAACTCGAACTCGAGAATGCAGGTTTTCGTGTTCGGCTGCGACGCGAATCGGCGGCGTTGGAATCCAGTGGACCTGTAGACGCTTCATTGCCGGCTCCTGTACCCGCACAGTCTGGTGTGCCTGCCCCTGCTCCCGCAGTACCCGGACCATCACATCCAGGCACACAGGCGACGACAGCGGCGTCTCAGGATCAGGACTTACATATTATTCCTTCACCAATTGTGGGCACGTTCTACCGTTCGCCGTCTCCGAGTGCCGATCCGTTTGTGAAGATCGGGACCAGCGTCGAACCCGATACGGTTGTTTGTATCATCGAGGCGATGAAACTCATGAACGAGATTCAGGCGGAGACCGCGGGTGAAGTAGTGAAGATTTATGTCGAGAACGGGCAGCCGGTAGAGTACGGCCAGCCACTATTTGGCATTCGAAGTTAGTCATAAAGAGGCACAAAAGGCACAAAAACATTTTGTGCATTTTGTGCCTTTTTGTAGGCAACGGTTCGTATGGCTTTTAATGCACGCAAGTTCAAGAAGATCCTGATCGCTAATCGCGGCGAGATCGCTTGCCGCATCATTTGGACTTGCAAGGAGATGGGCATCAGGACGGTCGCCGTTCACAGCGACGTCGATCGAGACTCATTGCACGTCCGTTTCGCCGACGAGGCTGCCTGCATTGGACCAGCTCCTTCCGCGCAGAGCTATCTCAACATTCCGGCAATCATCAGCACCGCCGAGATATTCAACGTCGATGCAATTCATCCCGGTTACGGCTTTCTCGCTGAGTCGCCTTACTTCGCCGAGATCTGCGAAGCGTGCAACATCAAGTTTATTGGACCACCCGCACCGATTATTCGTCTGATGGGTGACAAGATCGAAGCTCGTCGCGCAATGAACGAAGCCGGTCTTCCGATCGTCCCTGGAAGTTCAGGCGGCATTACGTCGGAAGAACAAGGCATTCGACTCGTTCGCGAGATTGGTTATCCCGTGATCGTCAAAGCCTCAGCCGGCGGCGGTGGTCGCGGTATGCGTATCGTTCGTTCCGAGCAGGAGTTGGGCAAGGCGCTGGAGACGGCATCGACTGAGGCTGCGGCAGCCTTCAACGACGGTAGTGTTTACATCGAACGCTATATCGAGCAGCCGCGCCACATCGAGATCCAGGTGCTGGCTGACGAGTTTGGCGAGTGTATTCATCTGGGCGAACGCGAGTGCTCCATTCAACGCCGGCATCAGAAGTTGATGGAAGAATCGCCCTCCACCGTGTTGACTCCTGAGCTACGCAGGGAGATGGGTGAAGCGGCCGTTGCGGCTTGTAAGAAGCTGGGGTATTCGAGCGCGGGCACCGTCGAGTTTCTGTTGGACGCGCATGGCAATTACTACTTCATGGAGATGAACACGCGCATCCAGGTCGAGCATCCGGTCACTGAGATGGTCACGCTTGCCGACATCGTTCGCAACCAGATCAGGATTGCGGAAGGCGAGCCACTCGGCTACACGCAGGACGATCTTTTGATAGTGGGACACGCGATCGAGTGCCGGATCAATGCTGAGAATCCCGAGACGTTCGCGCCGTCGCCTGGGGTCATTTCGGCTTTCAATCTACCTGGAGGGCCGGGTGTGCGAGTCGATACGTTTGTTTATTCCGGTTACCAGGTCACTCCGTTTTACGATTCGCTGATCGCGAAGGTGATTGTTCATGCTCGCACGCGTGAACTGGCGATAGCGCGCATGAAGCGAGCGCTGGAGGCGATGGTGGTTGAGGGAATCAAGACGACCGTTCCGCTGCACCAGAAGATCATGGACGACCCGCGGTTCCGGGCCGGGGATATCGGGACGGATTTTATGGAGTACTTTTTGTCGCGCAACGGGCGTAAAGCCGCAACGTCTTAGGGGACAGGATTTACAAGATGTTTCAGGATTTTCAAGATATATCTTGTAATCCTGTCCAACGGTTTGCGGTTCAGGAAAGCCGTGGCTTATAATGTCCGACTTTTTATGAGGTGATAAATCATGTCACACGCAGTTATCAGAGCCGGTGGAAAACAGTTCCTGGTCGAAGAAGGGCAAACGATTCGCGTGCCTTCCATCGAAGCAGATACCGGAAGCTCAATCGAGCTCGAAGCCTTGTTGAGCACAGGTGACCGGGAAAAGATCTCGGCAACAGTCGTGGATCACGGTCGAGATCAGAAGATCGTCGTCTTCAAGAAGAAGCGCCGCAAACAGTACAAGCGCACGCGTGGTCACCGGCAGAACTATACGACATTGAAGATTGATTCGATTGGGTAGGTAAAGACAATGGCACACAAAAAAGGCGTTGGTTCATCTCGAAATGGTCGCGACTCGCAGTCTCAACGATTGGGTTTGAAGAAGTTTGGCGGGGAGAAGGTGCTCGGCGGCAACATCATCGCGCGCCAGCGTGGCACCAAGTGGAAACCCGGCAACAACGTGGGCCGAGGCAAGGACGATACTTTGTTCGCATTGATTGACGGCGTCGTCAAGTTTGAAGACAAAGGAAGATCAGGGAAGTTCGTCAGCGTTTATCCCATGGAGCAAACTGCTGCTTAGAAAAGATTTCCTGCAAGTTCGCGACGCCTGACGAGCAGCTACTGCGCGCTTCAGGCGTCGCTTTCAATTTAGGATGTTTATCGATCGCGCCAAGATTCACGTGCAAGGGGGGGACGGCGGTAACGGTGTAACGGCTTTCCGGCGCGAGAAGTTTGTCCCGCGCGGTGGTCCATCCGGCGGCGACGGTGGCCGCGGTGGCGATGTGGTCCTGCTCGCGGACGGTTCGCTCAACACGCTGCTTCATCTGCGTTACAACCCACGGCACACTGCGGAGCGCGGTTCGCATGGTGAAGGATCCAATCGTTCCGGGCGTGATGGCGACGATCTAATTGTTAGAGTTCCGGTGGGAACTCAGATCTTTGACGCAACGACAGGCGACCTGCTGCACGATCTCAGCCACGATGGTGATCGCTGGCTCGCTGCGCGTGGCGGTCGCGGCGGATTTGGAAACGCACACTTTACGACTTCGACGAATCGCGCACCTCGCTACCATCAAAGCGGCGGCAAGGGAGAAGAGATCGAGTTGCAACTCGAACTCAAGTTGCTCGCCGACGTTGGTCTGGTCGGTTTTCCAAACGCGGGGAAGTCGACGTTTATTTCAACCGTTTCGGCAGCGCGTCCGAAGATCGCCGATTATCCGTTCACGACGTTGGAACCGCATTTAGGTGTGGTTGATCTCGGAGACTTTCGCACCTTCGTCATTGCCGACATACCGGGATTGATTGAAGGCGCGCACACCGGCGCGGGTCTGGGCGATCGTTTTCTGCGGCACATCGAGCGCACGAAGTTGTTGCTGCATCTGGTCGACGTTTCTTCTGTTTCGGGGCGGGATGCGGTCAGTGACTACGAAACGGTTAATCGCGAATTAGGGGCCTACAATCAGGAACTGGCAAGGAGGCCTCAGTTTGTAGTGGCGACAAAGATCGATGCGCTGGATGAACCACAGCGTTTGGAGTCGCTGAAGCAGAGCGCGTTGAAAGACATGAAGCCGTTCTTTGCGATCTCGTCCGCCACCGGCGAAGGCGTACGTGAGCTTGTAAACGCGGTGTCGGCGAAGTTGGAAGAACTAAATGCGCAGAGCAAGCGAACGGATACGGTGGAGCTTACTTTGTAAGAGATGGGCGCAAGAAAACGGATAGCATTGTATGGCGGGACGTTCGATCCGGTTCATATAGGCCATCTCGAAGTCGCACGCAAAGTTTGCCAGTTGTTTGAGATTGAGAAAGTACTTTTTGTGCCGGCGCAGCTCGCGCCGCACAAGTTGAGTCGGCCTGTAACCGCGCCCGTACATCGTTATGCGATGCTGGCGTTGGCGACGCAGAACGATCCGGAGTTAGTGATTTCGACTTTCGAGCTTGATGCTCCGAATCGGCGTTACACGGTCGATACGATCCAGCATTTTCAGCGCGAGCTGGATGATTCGACTGAGCTCTTTTTCATCATGGGTGCGGACTCGTGGTCTGAGATCGATACCTGGCGTGAGTGGAAACGTTTGTTGACGATGACGAACCATATCGTCGTCACCAGGCCGGGATACGAACCCGAGACAACGCACGTCGGTCGACATGCCGAACGCGTTATTGATTTGAGAACCTCCCTGGAGTGCGGCGACCAGGCGCCGCTTTGGTCTCGATCAAGCGTTGTCGATAACAAAGCGGCGCGAGGCCGCCGCACTCCAGGGAGAATATTCTTTACCGACGTAGTAATGAAAGATGTTTCCGCGACAAACATCAGACGTCTTGCCAGTGAAGGTCGCATGGAAGAGTTAGTTAACTTTTTACCTGGGCCAGTGCTTGATTACATAAAGAAGTACGGAATTTATCGAGAATTGAATGAAGCAAAACTCATCAGTTAAAGAACAGTCTTTACATCCTCAATCGACTCCGCGCTCGAAAGCTCAGGCCGAGACTGCTGAGCGCCTCGACGAACGTGTACTAGCTGCCCTTCATGCGGCCGGCGAAAAGAAGGCAATCGAGCCTGTAGTTTTAGACCTGCGCGAGATCGCCAGCTTCACCGATTACTTTGTCATCGTCAGTGGTGCAAACGAACGACAGGTGCAGGCGATTTCAGACGAGGTTTACGAGACTCTCAAGAAGTCGGGCCATGCAGCCGCGCGAGTTGAGGGCTACAAAACCGCCGAGTGGATCCTGCTGGATTACGGCGATTTTGTTGTCCATGTGTTTGAACAGAAGGCCAGGAAGTTTTACGACCTAGAACGTTTGTGGCGCGAATCTAAACGGGTCACGTTACCCGCGGAATTCAGCGCGGACGGTGGCGGCTCTTTGAGAACAGAATCGTGATCGAACTGTTTGCGCGCTCTCCCGGAATGCGCGAGGCGGTCAGTCTCGCGGAGCGCGTGAGTTCAACCGATACGAACGTGTTGATTACGGGAGAATCGGGCGCGGGGAAGGATCTGCTCGCGTCCTTTATTCACTCGAAGTCGCGGCGGTCGGCGCAGCCGTTGGTAAAGATCGACTGTGCGACGCTTCCCGCTGACCTGCTCGAAGCCGAACTCTTTGGTTACGAGCGTGGTGCGTTTACAGGCGCGGTGGAGACGAAGGCCGGGCGCTTCGAGGCGGCGCAGAAGGGAACAGTTGTTCTCGACGAAATTGCGCATCTTTCAACTGATGCACAGGCGAAACTGCTACGCGTGATTGAAAGCCGTGAGTTCGAGCGGTTGGGTGGAAGAAAGACGATCAAGCTCGACGCTCGTTTGATAGCGTTGACGAACGTGGATCTCGATCGGGCAGTGAAGGCAGGCCGGTTTCGAGAAGATCTTTTTTATCGTCTGAACGTCATAAATATTCGAGTGCCTCCTCTGCGTGAGCGTAGGGATGATCTTTCAAAACTTGTTCAGCATTTTCTGGAGCGTTATTCCGCCAAGCACGGGCGAAACGTGCAGCGCCTTTCGCCGGAGACGCGGGAGATATTGGAGACTTATGAGTATCCGGGAAATGCGCGTGAGCTCGCGAACATCGTGGAGCGCGCGGTGATAGTCGCCGAAGGAAAGCGCCTCGAAGCTCAGGACTTGCCGCCGGGATTGAGAGCCGCCGTCAACGCGCAGCAACAGAAGGGGAAACGGCAGAGCTTAGCGCAGTTGGAGGCAGCTTACATTGCTGAGACTCTGGCGGCGACCGGAGGCAACAAGACTGAGTGCGCGCGCATACTCGGAATTAGTCGTAAGAACCTTTACGAGAAATTGGCGCGCTATGAGCTTTGAGTAATGCGTCTGCGGATCATCTGGACAGGCAAGACTCGAGACGCCAGGTTGCGCGCGCTGGTTCAGGATTATGCCGAGCGCCTCTCACATTTCGTTCGTTGTGAGGTCACGGAGCTGAGAGAACTTGGCCGAACTGATAAGACGGGCATCGATAAGGAGACGCAGCGCATCTCAGACGCTCTCCGTCCCGGCGCCTTAACGGTGCTTTTGGATCCGGACGGTGCGGAGTGGACGTCTCAACAGCTGGCCGAGCACGTTCAGGGTTGGGAAGGAAACGGGATCAAGGAAGTCGCGTTTATCGTCGGCGGACCCAACGGCGTTGCGAGTGACTTCAAAAACAGGGTCGACAAGCGTTGGTCATTGTCACGCTTGACGTTAACGCACGAAATGGCGCGGGTGCTGTTATTTGAGCAGTTATATCGAGCGTACACGATCGTACATGGTTTGCCGTATCAGAAATGATCGAGCCAACCATTCATATCAAGTAGGGTGGAGGATTAATAATAATGGATAAGAGGCGAACTAAAGTTTTTCGAGACAAGTTGTTGGGCCGTCGCGAAGGTTTGGTCGGTCAGGTGCAGGCCGCCGAGCTCTATAGTCGCGAGCGCGATGCGGAAGCGACGCAAGACCCGGCCGACATGGCAGCTAACGCTTATACAAAAGAACTGCTCGTGTCCATGTCTGACAATGATCGCCAGTTGCTGAATCTGATCGATGAAGCGCTCGAACGGATTGAGACCGCAGGTTACGGCAAGTGTGTTCACTGTGGTGAAGCGTTGCCGGAAAAACGCCTCGACGCGGTGCCGTGGGCCCGGCACTGTGTGCGCTGCCAGGATCTTCAGGAGCGCGGACTGTTGGGCGACGACGAAGATTAACTCGGTATTGTAAGTTCAAAATGCGGCCTCCTCGAATCGGGGAGGTCGCTTTGTTTAGAGCCACAAAGTGGCACGATTAGTTTTAACCACACACGGGCACAAAAAGCACATAATGAATGGAGACCTCCTCACGGTGTTCTACGATGCTCTGCTCACGTTGGCCTATCCTCAAGTGTGTGCGGTTTGTGGTGGGAGTGTTGAGCGTCGGAAGTTTGGTGTTGCTTGTGAAGCTTGTTGGAGTTCCACGCGGATCTTCAACGGAGCGGAAACGATATGTTTGAAATGTGGAGTGCCGGCTCCGGTTGAAGGATCGAGGTGTCGTCGTTGTGATTCGCAATCTTTTGCGGCGGCCCGTGCCGTTGGGTTTTACGAAGGAGCGCTGCGTGAGTCAGTGCTGTTGCTGAAACGTCAGCCACATGTTTCAGAGCACGTCGAAACACTTATAACCGCCGTTGCGATGCGTGAGCCGTTGAACGTAAGCACGAGGATCGTGCCAGTGCCGCTGCATAGCGAACGGATGCGGACCAGAGGATTCAATCAGGCGTCAATCATCGCCCACGTGCTTTCGAAATCGCTGAGATTACCTTTGGACGATGGCAGCCTGTGGCGAGTGTCTTCTTCGGAAAAGTACAGGGCCGGGCTCGACGCTAAAGGCCGGCACGACACGGTGGCTGGGGCCTTTGAAGTGCGTCACCCGCGGCTGGTGGAGAATGAGGCCATCTTGCTCGTCGATGATGTTTTTACTACAGGCGCGACCGTCTCCGCCTGTGCCGAAGCCCTGAACTCGGCAGGGGCAAGGGGGGTCTTTGTCCTAACCTTGGCGCGAGCGTAGCAGGAAATTTCCCTTTGCGGGAACCTTTTTGTGGCCCCCACGCCGAACATATTTTGACACTCTCTTCCACGCTCGCGTAATATCAGCCGTAATATGAATGGCAGGGTTTTAGTACTGAATACTTCTTTCGAGCCCATCAACGTGTGCACCGAGCGGCGCGCAGTGGTGATGATCTTTAAAGGAGTAGCGCGAGTGGAAGAGCACAATGGCCACATGCTTCATTCGCAAAGGCTCTCAATCCATGCCCCTTCGGTGATCCGGCTTACCGAATATATTCACATTCCTTTCGAACGGCGTTCGCTCTCGCGGAAGAATATTCTGCTGCGCGATCACTCCACCTGTCAGTACTGCGGCACTCAGTATCCACCCTCGGAGTTGACTCTCGATCACGTGCTTCCTCGCTCGCGTGGAGGGGAGTCGGCATGGGATAATCTGGTTGCTTGCTGTAAGCGCTGTAATCACCGGAAGGGCAACCGGACTCCCGAAGAATCCGGCATGCACTTGTTGCGCAGGCCTCGCGGTTTCTCACTGCACGTTAACCGGCAAATCATGCGCTACCTTGGCAGAGCGGACGAGACCTGGAGAAAGTACCTGTTCTACGAATCGGATACTCGAGAATAGCTGGCCCATAAGCCGGCACGGCCCCTTAGAAAGAGGAAATTATGAATCAAACAATGTTGGCGATCGCGGGGCTTGGCACCCCGGAGCTGATAATAATCGTACTTGTAGTCTTTTTACTTTTCGGTGCAACCAGACTGCCGCAGTTGGCGAAGGCCCTGGGACAAAGCAAAAAAGCATTTAGAGAGGGCATAGAAGAAGGGGAACGCGAACCGCGTCCCAAGGAAGTGGAGGGTAAGTAGCTGGTTCGCTCTTGGTTTCGGTCTTAGTTTCTGCGGCTGAGATCTAAGACCTGCGGTGTTAGTGGCTGTGAGCCTTCTGCCCGACTATCAGGGTCGCTTTCACGGAAAACGCGAACTCCGCCTCATGCCTCTCTTCGTTAATTAATCGAGAGATCTCGCTGAACAGCCTGCTCTTCTTATCGTCAGGTACGAGGGCCAGCCACTCGTGCATCAAAAACTCTGCTATCAGAGGGGCGCTCAAAAACTGTTCTCCTGACTCGAAGTCAAACTCTTCGATGCGGGTCCACGATTCCACATCCGTGAGACCTTCGTCTTCCGCTAACTGCTCAACATCTGAAACGGTCGGCAGCTCAGTAATCAACTGCTCGACGTCGGATTCATGATCGATGAGTCCGTTGTTGTGCAGCGCCTCCCAGTAGATCGAAAAGAACTCGCCGAAGCTCGAAGCGGTCGGCAACGCGAAAGCTATCGTCGCACTCGGCGCAGCCACGCGTACCATTTCGGAAAACATTTTTCGAACTCTTTGACGTGAGACGAGCGATGCATTTCCGATTACCAGATCGAACTGGTTATCGCCCAGGTTAAGACTATCCAGTTGCGCGGTATCGAACGTTGTTTGTTCGTTCGTCGCGGTTGCCTTGGCGCGCGCTAACTCGAGACACTCGGGATTCTCATCAACGCATAGCAGTTCGAGTTTGCTGCCGGCCCGCTCTTGCAGGGCCATCGCGTGTCCGCCAGTGCCAGCCGCCACGTAAAGGGCCTTGCCCTCGTTGGGAACCTTCACGTGCTCATCGATCAATTCCGCAAATCGTTCGCCCCAGTCGGGAGCAATGAACAGGTCTTGCAGGAATGCCCTCTCCTTATCAGACTTTCGATTAGTCGTCACTTCCAAATTCCTCACCCTTGATTTGTTCATCTTCCGAAAAATACTTTCTGCCACGCAGTTGTTCCGGCAAACATTCCATCTCTTCTTTGGCGTCCGGATCGCTGTGGACGTAACGGTAATCTTTGCCGTATCCGACCTGTTTCATCAGTGGAGTAACTGCGTTCCTCAGATGTAGCGGCACAGGCACTCGCGCGGTTTCTTCCGCGTCAATCAGTGCTCGATGATAAGCATTCTTCACAGCGTTCGACTTGGGGGCACGCGCCAAATAGATGGTTGCTTGTGACAAAGGAAACAGCGCTTCGGGCAGACCAATCAGGTGGACGATATCGGCAGCGGCGGCGGCCTGGACCATCGCCTGTGGATCGGCGAGGCCGACGTCCTCGGAAGCGAGGATGCACAAGCGCCTCGCGATAAAGATCGGATCTGCGCCGCCCTCGATCATTCTCGCCAGCCAGTAGAGCGATGCATCGACATCCGAATTTCGGAGAGACTTAATGAGCGCGGAGATCAGGTTGTAATGTTCTTCTCCGCCTTTGTCGTAAGCATAGTGAGCGCGACCAAGCGCCTCGATGACTGTTTGTTCTGTAACTGCTCTGGCGCCGTTTGCATCAGGAGCAGTGGATTCGACTGCTGCGTCCAGCGCTGTGAGCGCTACACGCGCATCGCCGCCGGCAGAATGTGCGATCCGATCCAACAGTTGATCAGAGATCGAGGCTTTGAAACTTGCGAGACCGCGTTCTTCGTCTCTGAGTGCATTCTGGAGGATGGTTTTGATCTCGTCTTCGGAAAGTTGGTTAAGTACTAAAACTCTGCAACGTGAAAGAAGCGCGCCGGTTACTTCGAACGAAGGATTTTCCGTGGTTGCGCCGATGAGAGTCACGGTACCGTTTTCGACAGCATGAAGCAGGGCGTCTTGTTGCGACTTATTGAAGCGGTGGATTTCGTCGATGAAGAGTACCGTACGCTTGCCGTATCGTTTTTCAGTCTTCGCCTGTTGAATAGCTTCCCGCAAATCTTTCACGCCCGAGAACACTGCCGACAAGGCAATGAAACGCTGTCCACTGCTATCGGCAAGTAAGCGAGCCAACGTAGTCTTGCCGGTGCCTGGCGCTCCCCAAAGGATCAATGAAGGTAAGGCGCCGCCCCCGGCGAGGAGTCGTCGGAGAATGCGGCCTTCACCAACCAGATGCGTCTGGCCGACGAACTCCGGCAGTGAACGCGGGCGCATGCGCTCGGCGAGAGGCGTGCCTTCAGTGGACACAGCCTCGGGAGGAGCATCGTCGCTAAACAGACTTCTTGAATTCCAGCGATCCATGGCGCAAAAAGTATGTATAATTATCGCCGAAAAGACTTAAACGCGCGACTTGTAGTTTTAGGAATCACGCCTGAAAACAGCCATTTTTACGGGCGAAGCATTCAGAATCTTCATTGGAACGCTATGGCTAGAATGTGCGTATAGTTGGCTGCGGGCGATAAGCCCAACATTTAGGGGCGCGAAGCGATTGGAGAGCAGACGATGAAAGACGCAAAAGACGTTTTGAGAATTGTGGGCATGATCCTTCTGGGGGTATTTGTTTTTACGGTGGGCGTGCCGTTGGTCTTGAAAGTAGCGGGCCTTACGTTCGGCATCATTTCGGTTCTGATTGGACTGGCAGTGTTGTTAATCAAGGTGGCGGTTGTTCTGGCGATTGGTTATCTGGTTCTCGTTGGTATTCGAGCCCTGCTACGGTAATTTGCGCGGGCAATCGGGAGTAAGCTCCGCTCTCGGTTGCCCGCTTGGTTTATCCCCACCCTCAATCCTCGTAGGTCGCAATCAAAACAGGTTTCTCGCGCAAAGGCGCAAAGTCAGGCAGCCAACTGGAGCTTTTCTTTGCGCCTTTGCGCGAGATCAACGTTAGATTCGAGCTTGACGAGGGTACTCGCTATCAAGTGCCGATAAAGCTGAGCGGAAGAAAAGGCGTGCTGAACAGCGTGCGCAGAAGGAGAAACTAAACCCGCCTGATGAGGGAAGTACGCAGCTGGGCCACGAAGATGGAGACACTACACATTGAACCGGAAGTGAACTACATCACCCTCTTGCATGATGTAGTCTTTGCCTTCAAGCCGTAGCAGTCCCTTTTCTCGCGCTGCGGCGTAAGAGCCGGCTTTAAATAGTTCGTCATAGTTGATGATCTCGGCGCGTATGAAGCCGCGTTCGATGTCCGAATGAATCGTGCCCGCCGCCGTCTGCGCTCGAGTCCCCTGCGGAATCGTCCAGGCGCGTACCTCTTTTTCACCTGCCGTCAAAAACGACATCAATCCCAGCAGGTGATAGGCGCTCTTGATAAGTTGATCCACTCCGCTCGTAGAAACACCCAGGCTTTTGAGGTAGTCCACGCGCTCCTCTGGAGGCAGCGCAACCAGATCGGCTTCGAGTTGCGCACAGATGACTACGCATTCCGCAGCTTCCTTCGTGGCCACCTCGCGAACTGCATTCACCATTGAATTGTCATCAAGCCCGGCGAGTGCAGCTTCTTCGACATTGGCGGCGTAGATCGTCGGCTTCGTTGTTAACAGGAAGAAGTTGCGGGTCACAGCGCGTTCATCTTCGGTGAGCGGAACGGTTCTCGCCGATCGGCCTTCCTCGAGCGCGGGTTGTAACTTGTCGAGCACCTCCAACTCCATGCGCGCAGTCTTGTCGCCACTCTTCAGATTCTTTTGCGCCTTCTCGCGCCGGCGTTCCACCGTGGCAAGGTCAGACAAGGCGAGCTCAATCTGAATCGTCTCGATATCTCGCAGCGGATCGACGGCTCCTTCGACGTGAATTACGCTGTCGTCCTCAAAACAACGAACGACCTGGACCACAGTATCCGTTTCTCGAATGTTTGCCAGAAACTGGTTTCCCAGACCTTCACCTTTTGAAGCTCCGCGAACCAAACCTGCGATGTCGAGAAATTCGACAGTCGCCGGCACGATCTTTTCCGTCTTCACCAGACGTGCGAGTGGTTCCAATCGTTCATCAGGAACTGAAACAACGCCAACGTTCGGTTCGATAGTGGCGAACGGGTAATTCGCCGCCAGCGCGGCAGATTGCGCCGTGAGTGCATTGAATAAGGTTGACTTGCCGACGTTCGGCAGCCCGACGATCCCTGCTCTTAACATACTTTGAAGAAACTAACTGATCAGATCGAGAGATGCAAAAGGAGTTCTCCCGCAAAGGCGCAAAGGCGCAAAGGAAGACGCCAAGGAAAGCCTGACCTTTTCTTTGCGTCTCCCTTTGCGCCTTTGCGGCTTTGCGTGGGTATAATCCGCCCAGATGACTGCGTCTCTATTACTGGCCTTACTCGTCACGCTTAGCGGTACAGTTGCAACGTATCTCTACGATGAAAACGCGTCGTTTGGCGCCAGGCTTTGCGCCGGAGCAGCGCTCGGAATGGCGGCTTTGGGGTTAGTCAGTTTCGTGGTCGCCTCATTTATCGGTTTGACCGGCATCGCGATCTTATTCAGCGCGGCGATCTGTTCCAGCCCTCTCGCGATTCTCACCGATGCTGCAAACGCAAAGCGTCTAAGACAAGATTTTCAAGCCGTCTCGAATAACACTCGAAATCTGTTCCTTCGCCCTGACCTGAAATCGGCAGGGTATTTTCTTTTTTACGCTGCCGCCACTGTCGTGCTGTGGAAGGTATTCAGTCGCGCAGTCATTCAGGACGACTCAGGCATCAGCACGGGACTGTTGAATAACTTCGGCGACCTTCCGTTCCATCTCAGCGTGATTACAAGTTTCGCGTTCGGCAACAACTTTCCACCCGAAGATCCAACTTACGCCGGAGTGCGATTTACTTATCCGTTTCTCTCTGATTTTGTCTCAGCGGTCTTTGTTAAATGTGGCGCCGATCTACGCCAGTCGATGTTCATCGAGAATTTGATTCTCGCACTCTCGTTTATTGGACTGGTCCACCGGTGGGCCCTCGTCATGTTGCGAGATAGGCTGGCGGCGGTGATCACGCCATTGCTGGTACTGTTGAATGGCGGCATGGGTTGGGTGCTGCTGTTTGAAAAAGCCGGACAGAACGAGGGTGGCTTGTACGGTGCGCTTCTCGATTTGCCGCCATCTTTCACTGTTATTCCAGAGACGACCTGGCGTTGGGGCAACGCAATCTCGGCACTGCTGGTTCCGCAACGTGGTTTTCTCATGGGACTTCCGCTCGCGACGATTGCCTTCACGCAATGGTGGCTCGCAACTGAAAAATCACGACCTCCGGAAAATGTAAAAAAGACACGCGCCGGTGCGAAACAAAAGACTGTGTCGCCCGAGCCTGCAAACACGCGTTTCCCGCTCAACACTCGTCGCATGATGGCTGCCGGCGTAGCCGCGGGATTACTCCCGTTGGTCCATGCGCACAGTTTTGTCGTCGTGATGGCAATGGCCGGATGCCTCGCGTTGCTTTTTATTCGCTGGCGCGAGTGGTTTGCATTTTTTGCCGTTGCCTCCGTGATCGCAATTCCGCAACTGCTTTGGTCCATATTGAGCAGCGCAGTCGATGCCAGTAGTTTTTTCGCATGGGAAATGGGCTGGGACCACGGCAAGGACAATCCAATCTGGTTTTGGTTCAAGAACACCGGATTGTTCATCCCACTAATATTTGCAGCAGTCCTCATGAAAGTAGATGGGTATCTTGTCGGCAAACGACTGCTGCTTTTCTACTTGCCGTTCACACTCTGCTTCATAATTCCGAACTTCGTTAAAATGGCGCCCTGGATCTGGGACAACATCAAAGTGCTTTATTACTGGTGGCTGGCATCAGCGCCGCTGGTGGCGTTGTTGTTGGCAAGACTATGGCGCCAAGGTCCGATTCGACGAATTATCGCCCTGGTGCTTTTTGTTTGCGTCACCCTTGCCGGCGCCCTCGACGTTGCAGGCATCACCTTGCGCTCGATCAAATACCAGGTGTTCGATGCGTCGGGTGTGCGTTTTGCCGAACTCGTAAAAGAGCAAACGGCTCCGCGCGCGATGGTTATTCACGCGCCGGTACACAACACACCAGTGTTTCTTACCGGTCGTCGCTCGCTCATGGGTTATCCGGGCCACATCTGGACTCACGGGCTCGAGTTTGTTCAGCGTGAAGGCGAGATCAAGCGCATCTATCTCGGCGCGCCTGACGCCGATCAGTTATTGAAGAATTACAACGTCGAGTACGCGGTTATTGGTCCACACGAGAGAATCGTTACACCAGGTAACGAAAGGTTCTTCGCTCGCTTTGAAAAAGTTGGAGAAGTTGGTGAGTACACGCTCTACAAAATCAAGCCGTAGCAGGAAGGCTCGTCGTCGAATTCGTGCCGCTGAAGTCGAGGCTGCACGTCAGGCAACCGAGAGCGCGGTTGTGGATACGTTCCCCGAACGTTACTGGCGAATCGGCGTCATCGCGATCTTCCTAATCGCCGGCGTCCTTCGTTTGTACGATTTGAATCTCGTACCGCTGCATCACGACGAGGGCGTGAACGGCAACTTTCTGGTCAGGCTCGTCCGCGAAGGAGCTTACCAGTACGACCCGGAGAATTATCACGGCCCTACTCTCTACTATTTTTCAGCATTGATTCCCTGGGTTACGAGACTGTTGTTTGGTTCAGCAGCGCGCGATTCCTACGGGCTGACTACCTTTACTGTCCGGCTCATACCCGTGCTCTTCGGGCTCGCTACGATCGGTCTTATGTTTTTACTACGGAGACGATTGGGGACGGTTGCGACACTCGCAGCGGCCCTGATGTTGGCTGTCTCTCCCGGTGCTGTTTATCTCTCGCGCTACTTTATCCACGAGACGCTATTCGTTTTCTTCACGCTGGGAATTGTCGTCGCCGGCGTTCGGTTTTATGACGAGCGTAACCCTTCATACTTGATTCCAGCAGCAGCGTCCGCGGCACTTCTGTTTGCCACTAAAGAAACGGCGATGATCTCGGCCGGGGTTTTGATCATCGCCCTCGCTTTGACACTCGTCTACATGCTTTTCAATCGGGGAAGGTCCAAACGAAGACGGCTGAACGAATTAATCGACGAGATGGGTGGCACGACAAGAGTTTTTGGAAATCTCGGGCTGGCACTTACAGTCTTTTTCGCGCTTTACATTCTCTTCTACACGTCATTCTTCACTTACGAAAAAGGCCTGTACGCTTCACTGCAAACGTTTGCTATCTGGACGAAGACCGGGCAAACGGCGCATGTTCATCCACCGTACATGTACATCCGTTGGCTGATAAATCAGGAGTCGCCTTTGTTATTCCTTGGCGCGATTGGTGCAGCAATCGTCGTTTTGAAACCCAAAAACTCGCTGGCGCTGTTTTGCGCGCTTTGGTCCTTCGGTCTGATCGCTGCTTATTCACTGATTCCCTACAAGACTCCCTGGCTCCTGCTGAATTTTGTTGTTCCACTCGCTCTGATTGCCGGCTACGCAGTCCAGGCAATCTATGAAATTGACAAAGGCCAACTAAGGTTGGTCGTGGCCATCCTGCTTGTCGCGGTCGGTGTTGCTACTTACCAGAGTATCGATCTGAATTTCATCAACTACGACAACGACAATCCCCGATATGTATATGTTTATGCTCATACGACGCGAGGCACTCTCGATCTGGTCAATGAGATCGAACAAATCGCGAAGCAAAAGGATGGTGGGAAGACTGGGATAACCATCATTAGCCCTGATTACTGGCCGCTCCCCTGGTACCTGCGCAATTACAGCCGGGTTGGTTATTACGGGCGGATGGCCGCGTCCTCTGAACCGATAATTATTGCCAACGAGAAGCAGAAGGAGGAAGTTGACGCCGGGTATGGTGAAGTCTATCAACAAGTGCCTTCCAAAGAGGCTGGCGGCAGCTTTCAACTCCGGCCGGGCGTGAAGCTACTGCTCTACGTCCGGCGAACTGAGTTCGGTGGGTGACAGTAACCTCCTTGGAGTGCGGCGGCCTGGTGTCGCCACCTGCTTAAGCTTGCTGTTCACTTCACTTAACGGAGCCTAACTTCAAGTTTTAATTGACATTCTAAGCGGCTGGCACTTATAGTGGCCTCCCGGATGTTCAAACTGCAACGCTTGGAAATCACCGGTTTTAAATCCTTCGCCGATTACACCGAAATAGTCCTTACAGGAGACGGAATCACCGCCATCGTCGGCCCCAACGGCTGCGGTAAGAGCAACGTTGCCGACGCGATCGCGTGGGTTTTGGGCGAACAACGGGTTAAACACCTGCGCGGCGGCGAGATGAAGGACGTCATCTTTCAGGGCGCGCGCAACCGGCCGCCCAGCGGCATGGCCGAAGTGGTCATGCACATGGTGCGCGATGAGGTTGACCAACCTGAGCCGGATATCGAAGACATCGACTCCACTCTCGAGCGGATCGACGATCGTTTGGTGAATCTCGATGAGGTTTTACCGCCCGAACCAGCGCCCGAAGTTGTCGCTGCGGAAGCGGCACCAGGCGAAGAGCAAACTCCAGATCCAACCGCAACTGAATCGGCTCCCGTTCACAAAATTACGCACAAACGACATTGGCGCCGGCGAAATCTCGCATTGGAGTTTGCGCCCGGCGAGGCTGTCTCGGTTACTCGACGGCTCTATCGTTCCGGCGAGAGTGAGTATTTGCTGAACGACAAGATCTGTCGTCTGCGCGACATTCAGGATCTCTTTTCGGGAACAGGCTTGGCCGGTGGCCACTACGCCATCATCGAACAAGGTCGTATCGGACAGATCCTTTCCGCGAAGCCGATGGATCGTCGCACGATCATTGAAGAAGCCGCCGGCATCACAAAGTTTCGCGTGCGCCAGCGAGCAACTGAAGCAAGACTCGAAAATGCCCGTGCGAATCTCTCACGAATCTCAGATATTGTTGCCGAGATCGACCGACAGGTAAACAGTCTGCGGCGCCAGGCAGCAAAGGCGCGCCGGTACGGAGTCCTGCGCGAAGAGTTGCGCGAACTGTTGCGACACGTCTACGTCGCGGAAGACCGAAAGCTTGCGACTGTGCTTGAAGACACGCACGCCAAACTCGCTCAGATCACTGAACTCGAACTCGGAATCGCAGACGACTTAAGTAAACGAGAAGAAGCTGCACGCTCGGCGACTCAGGAAGCGCGAAGTCTCGAAGATGCGTTGTCCACTGCTCGCGCCGCTGCCGCGGAAGCAGTGCTGAGACGAGATCGACAGGCGCGTGAATGCGTCTACCAGCAAGAGCAGTTGAGTGAGATCGAAAAGCGCAAAGGTGAAGTTACAGCCGAGATTGAAGCTTTGACTTCGCGTCTCGTGTTGATTGAAGCCGAATGCCGGCGCTTGCAACACGAAGACGCAAGGCTGCGCGAAGAGTTTGATCAGAGTGCGCTGTTGCTGCGCACCGCTGAAGAGTCGTATGCCGGGAAGCTCGCTGCCGCGAATGCCGCGGAGATCGAGATCGAGAACGCGCGTGCTGAACTTCTTTCGCAAACCGCAATCGCCGAGAGAGTTCGCGAGATTGCACGCCAGCTCGAAGCCACTCTCGATCGTTTATCTCAACAGGCGGAAGGTTTGGCGCGCGAAGGCGATCGAGCCGCAAGTCAACACGCGGAAAGAAAGCTCGAAGCTGACAGGTTTGCTCGCGAGCTCGGCGACGCGCGAGCGCGGGTTGCAAAACTTCAGGCCGAACGCGAAACGGCTGTCGACGCTGTTGTGCGTGGTCACGAAGCGGTCAGCGACACCGAGGCGGAGTTGACGAGAGTGCGTGATGAGTATTCACGTGCCAGCCATCGCCTCGAGAGTTTGAAGGAGTTGGACCAGAGACGCGCTTACTACTCGCCTGCTGTTCAGCTCATCTTTTCTCCGCCCGAAACGCCTCGCGATTTCCACTTCATCGGCACACTTGCCGACGCATTGAATGTCGACGCGAAGTGGGAACGAGCGGTCGAAGGCGTGCTTGGATCGTCGTTGCAGTCGATAGTTGTGCCTACGCCGGACGATGCGGTTCGAGCGGCGCAATGGCTTCGAGAGAACAACGGTGGACGCGCAAGCTTCCTTGTCGCCGGTTTGCACGGCGGTAGCGACGAAGTAAACACAATTACGGCGCTCGCGTGCAGGCTGGAAGAGCGGCCGGCGCTCGCGCCTGGTCTTCCCGGAAGCTTTAGCGATGGTCTTCGAATTTGCGATCTGCTCGGAGCACCGCAGCAACTCGTCACAGTCCTCAAGCGAACGCTCCCGCAAAAGATGAATGCGCGAATCGCATCCAGTCTCGACGATGCGATGGCAAAGTCGATTGCTACCGGGGAAATGTATGTCACGCTGAATGGCGATTGGATCGCGAGTGGACAGTTCGTTAACGCCGGAGATGCGCGTGATCTCGAAGAAGGAGCAGGTCTCCTCGCGTTCAAACGAGAATTACGAGAGTTGGAAACGCGTGCCGAAGCGTTGTCGCGAGAAGTTGATGGAGCAGCCGGATCGGCGAAGGATGCGCGAGCGCGTCTGGTTGAGTTGGAAGATGCTGTCGTTCTCTTGAACGAAGCCATTGGTCGTGAAGAACGCGACGCGTTGGCGCGCGAGCACACGACGACCAACCTGCAACAGGAACTCGAACGAGCCGAGCGCCACATGCGCGTTGTGGGCCAGGATTCCGCACGTGTCGATCAGGAGCGACTGGAAGTTGAAAACCGGCGCGCGCGTGCGTTGCTGGAAGCTGAAGCCGCGGAAACAGCAAGAGAAGCTGCGGCGGACAACGTGATCAAGGCGTCGGCGTTGTTAACAGATCTCAGACGCGAAGCAGAAATCGAAAGCGAGTCGCTCGCAGCACAACGCGCCACTGCGGCAGCAGCCGCAGAGCGACGTCGTGGCACAACTTCCGAATTGCGCCGGAGCGAAAGTGAACTCGCTGACTTTGCCGCGCGCGTTGATCGATACCGCATGGATCTCGCTGAAATGGCCGGGCGCAGCGAAGAGTTGAAACTCTCGATCGCAGATTTGGAACTCGCCGCCAGTTCAGTCGAAAGTGATCGAGCTCGCGAAGAGGAACAGCTCTCGGATCTCTCGAACAGGTTGCAGGAAGCGCGCAGGCAAGCAGATGAGTTTTCAGCCGAGTTATCTGAACTCAACCGGCGGGCGGGTGAAGTGCGTGACGCTCGCGGTGCGTTGGAAGTGCAGCGAGCCGAGGCACAGGCGCGGCAGACGTTTGTTCACGAGAACTGCCAAACCGAGTTGGGCCAGTCGCTGGAAGATCTTGCGCGTGAGCTCACCTTCCCGGATGAATTCGATCTCGACGCAAGCCACGCACGCGTTGAAGAGCTGCGTACTCGTCTTGAAGGTTTTGGCGGCGTGAACATGATGGCGCTCGAGGAGTTGGCGGAAGCGGAACAGCGTTTACTCTTCCTCACTGTTCAGCGCCAGGACATCGTCGAAGGAATTTCCGCCACTGAGGAAGCGTTGCGCGAGATCAAGCGCCGCTCGCGCGAACGTTTCCGTCACGCGTTCGATCAGATCAACAAAAACTTCAGCGCGCTGTTCCAGGAGTTGTTCGGCGGCGGCCGCGGCGAGATGAGTTTGATCGATGCTGACGACGTGCTCGAATCGGGCATCGACGTGGTGGCCCAACCACCGGGCAAACGCCTGCAGAACGTGTTGCTTTTGTCAGGCGGCGAGAAGGCGATGGCGGCCCTCGCGCTCGTGCTGGGTATCTTCCATTACCGCCCGGCGCCGTTCTGTTTGCTTGACGAGGTCGACGCGCCACTTGACGAAGCGAACGTGGGACGCTTTACTGATAAGGTCGTCCAGATGTCCGCTGATACGCAATTCATTGTGATCACACATAACAAGAGGACGATGGAGATGGCCCGCGCTCTTTATGGTGTGACGATGGAGGAGGCAGGTGTCTCGAAGTTGGTGTCGGTAAAGTTTGAGTGAGTAAACGAAATTCATTGTTGCAAGGCCTCCCCGCCGCGCTAATGGTTTTAAGCGCGGCGATTTCCATTTACGCGCAGGATCAGGGCGCGAAGCATAATCCGCGTCCGCAGTCGCAGGTGGCCGCTTCCGGGGCGAATGGCGACACGAAGACTGAGGCAATCAAGTATTCCTATGAGTTTTCCCAGCCCAAGTTTTACATCAAACACATTGTGTTAGAACACGACGCAAACGGGCGCGGGACAGTCACCTTCGAACGCTTGAATGAAGAAACTCCGATCGTCGAGCCGCTCCAGCTTTCGAGTGAGGCGCTCGCGCGCATCTCTTCAGCCTGGCAGGCGCTGCAGTTTCTCGAGTCCGATTCGGATTACCAGGCAAGCAAGCAGTTTCCTCATCTTGGGACGATGCGGATCGCTATGCAGCGTGGGGATCGCAAGCGAGTGGCGGAGTTTAATTGGACGAACAATCCGAATGCTTCGACTCTCGTGAATGAATACCGCAAGGCGGCCGATCAGGCGATTCTGATTTTCGACATTTCGATCGCCCGCGAGAACCAGCCGTTGAACGCTCCCAAGCTGATGGAGGCGATGGAGTCACTGTTGAAACGAGACGGGCTCTCGGATCCGAAGCAGTTGCTCAAGCTGCTCCAGGATCTCAGTACTGACGAACACGTACCCCTAATCGCCCGCAATCACGCCCTGCGACTGATCAAAAAAATACAGAAGTAACTGTAGGGGCGGCCCTCCGTGGCCGCCCCTTCTTCGAATTCAACAGAGGGGCGGCCACGGAGGGCCTCCCCTACAATAAATTCCCAATGCGATCTAGAGAGTTACTCATAATCGACGTCTGGAAGCCGCTGGACAAGGAAGTTGTAGGCGCTGCTGAGCTCGAACTCGTTCGGGAAACGATTATTCAGCGCTTCGGACTGAACGTAAGTCCGGCGTCGATCGCGCGCGCGCTTGCGGATCACGGCGTTCGACTCGGCCACCCGGAAATCCTCGAGGCTGACGTGCGTTGGCGCGAACACAACGCGCTGTTAACTCCGGAAGACCTCACGTTCGGCACGCTCGAAGCGGCCACGGCCTTGATGGAAAAAATCGAACGTCTGCGCCAGCGTTTCGAACACGAAGACCTAATGCTGGAACACCTCCTCTACGAGGTGCGGCGAATCAAAAGCGAGCTTGATCTGTTGGCGTCGAATGAAAAGGCAGCGAACAGGCATCTTGCCGAAGAGCTTGCCCAGTGGCTGACAGTTTGGCTCCAAAACCCACAAATCTTTTCAGAATGGCTCGCGTTACGGCGAAACACGGAGGAATTCCAGTCCCGCTTCTTGTAAATCCTGGAACATCCTGTCAATCCTGTCCTACATTCTGGAACTTTCCTCCGCCCGCCAGCGAATACCAATGACCGATGACCCAAAACACGGACCTCAACGATAGCGAATTACTACGGTCGATGCTGGCCGGAGACGAAGAAGCGCTGGCGCTGCTCTATCGTCGCCGCCAGGGCTCAATCTACCGGTTTGCATTGCAGATGAGTGGGTCCAAAACGATTGCCGAGGACGTAACACAGGAGGTGTTTCTCTTCCTGATGCGCGAAGGTCACGTGTTTGATCCGGCAAGAGGATCGGTCAGCGCGTTCCTGTTGGGTGTCGCACGGAATCATGTGCTCCGTCGGTTGCGAGTTGAACAGCTTCTCGCGCCGCTCACTGATGACACTGATGATGACGTTCCATCAATGCACGCGAGTACGGATGTCTGTCCACTTGAAGATCTGACGCGTGCTGAAACTATCGAGTCAGTACGCAGGGCGGTGTTGAGCCTGCCATCGAAGTACCGGGAAGTCGTTGTGTTGTGTGAGCTTCAGGACATCAGTTACGAGGAGACGGCGGAGATTTTGGGTTGCGCGATCGGCACGGTACGATCGCGTCTGTACCGGGCGCGAGCGCTTCTGCTCGCAAAGCTTCGGCCGGCAACGGAAGCAGAGGACGAGGGTTCAGCGACCGTGAAGTCAGCGAGGTGTTTCGCATGAACAGTCAAAGAGATGAAGAGATCTTAACGCGCGGTTTGCGAGCGCTGGCCGAGGACATGAAAACGCTCGGCGCTCCGGACGAGCTTGAGGCGAAGGTACTGAAAGCGTTTCGTGCGCGTCAGGTAGTTACTCCGATTGCTCGCAGGCGATTGAGTTCTCGTTACTGGCCAGTCGCGGTCGCGGCGATGTTGTTGATTGCTATCAGTGTCGTGGTTTTTCGATGGAACAAGGAGACTGTCGATACACCTCGTCAAGCTGTCAAACAAACCCCACTAAAGAATCAACCACAAACGAATCCGGAGAACGACAACAAGACGTCTGTTGAGTTGCCCAAAGAAGTTGAGTATCAAGCTGTCGACGCACCATCGACGCGTCCAAATCGGAAGCCCGCTCGCAAGGCAGGTGTGCGCCGCCCTGAAAACACCCAGGTTGCAAACCATGCTACGAACGAGATTGCGACCGACTTCATTCCGCTCAGTTACATGAATGCTGCGAGTCTTCAGGACGGCGGACAAATAATTCGCGTTGAACTACGCCGCTCGGCACTGGCTAAGTTCGGTTTACCGGTCAACATGGATCGCTACAATGAGAAGGTTAAGGCTGATGTTTTATTAGGGGTCGATGGGATGGCCCACGCTATACGTTTTGTTCAATAGCTGAAAGGAAAGAGAAGATGAAAAGACTATTCGAACTTCTGGCTGTCGCCACTTTGTTATCGCTGGCGCCTGCGGCATTTGCTCAACAAGCGACGCCTGCACCGGAAGCCAATGTTGTGATCAGACAGCGAGTGTTTCAAGGGCCGGAAGGCGGGCCGTTACCTCCTCCGGGCGCAGACTTTGTGTTTGTGGCCTCCGAAAGCTTTGGCGGGAAAGTTGTGAAAGGTGCTCCGTACTCGGCGGAGGCTGTCACTGAGTCGATCCAAACACTGAGCGACGGCAATCGCATCGTCAACCGGATCAACAGCGCGGTTTATCGCGACAGCGAAGGCCGCACGCGCAGGGAGCAGACGTTGAAAGGTCTCGGCGGGGTTGGCGCGGGTGATGAACCCTTGCAGACAATCTTCATCAACGATCCGGTAGCGAGGGTGACTTATTCCCTTGATTCACGTTCGCACATTGCGCACAAGAGCGCACCTTTCAAATTTGAGTTCCACTCGAAGCCGGGGACACCCGGGCCGGAAGGGCAAAAGTTTGAACTCAAAGTCGAACGAGGAGCTGGAAGCATTGTCGTGGCGCCGGGCGCAGGAGCCCCGCCGCACGCAGGCGTGCGAGTAGCAGGACCAGGACCGGACATCGAACACTTTACCTTCAGGACTGAAGGTGCAGCTCCGGGCGCGTTTGTTTTCAGGAAGCGTGGAAACAACGCTAACGAAGTGAAGGAACAACTTGGGAAACAGATAATTGAAGGCGTCGAAGCCGAAGGCACGCGCACGACGATCACGATTCCAGCCGGAGAGATCGGCAATGAACGCGCGATCGAGATTGTGAGTGAACGTTGGTATTCACCGGAGTTGCAGCTCGTGGTAATGACTCGTCACAGCGATCCACGCTCAGGCGAGACAACTTACAAACTGACAAACATCAATCGCGCCGAACCCGCGAAGTCGCTCTTCGAAGTGCCGGCAGGCTACACGGTGAAGGAAGGTCCGCACTTTGGACCAGGCGTCGCCCCACTGCCACGCGTTAGGAAACAAATAAGTCCGGAGTAAAACCACCGCTCTCTCTTAACGGTTTTCTCCCGCAAAGGCGCAAAGAGGCAAAGAAGGACTCAAACCTACTTTGCCTCTTTGCGTCTTTGCGGGAAACCGCTTCCCGTGAAAGTGAATTATTCCTCTTCTTCGCCGCCGCGGATGCGTCCCTCAGCACGCGATTGCTCGACGATCTTTTGGGCCAACTGCCCTGGAACCGGATCGTAGTGAGAGAACTGCATGTGGAAAGAGCCACGCGCGGCGGTGATCGAATTCAGTGTCGATTGGTAGTTGAGCATTTCCGCCATCGGCACCTGTGCCTTGATTACCTGCTGCTTGCCGCTGGTCTCCATTCCCTGGACGCGACCCCTGCGTGAGTTCAAATCGCCCATGATGTCGCCACTGTATTCCTGTGGCGCAGCGATCTCGACGTCCATTACGGGTTCCAACAGTGATGGCTTAACTTTCTCCATCGCTGCACGAAACGCCTTGCGGCCGGCAGCTCTGAACGAATGCTCGTCGGAATCGACCGGGTGATAAGAACCATCGATTAATTGCACCTTGAAATCCACCAGCGGATAACCTGCAATCGCGCCGGACTTCGCCGCTTCGATGATTCCTTTCTCGATCGCCGGTCGAAACTGTTGCGGCACTGAACCGCCGAAGATCTTGTCTTCGAATACAAAGCCACCACCGCGCGGCAATGGCTCGAACACGCACTTGCAATCGCCAAACTGTCCGCGACCGCCAGTCTGCTTCTTGTGCCGGCCCTGTACCTCCGCGCGTTGCGTAATCGTCTCCTTGTACGGCACCTTGGGCGGATGAAGCGTGACTTCCACCCCGTATCGCTTCCTTAACTTCTCCACCACCGTCTCGACGTGTAATTGACCCGAGCCTGACAGCAGAAATTCTTTCGTCTGAGAATCACGACTGAAGTGAAGGGCCGGATCTTCCTCGAGGATCTTGTGCAGTGCGGCGCTGATCTTCTCCTCGTCCTGGCGTGACTTCGGCTCGATCGCAAAAGCGATTGCAGCTTCCGGGTATTCGACTGGGTCATAAACAATTTGCGTCTGTTTGTCGCAAAGCGTGTCGCCGGTTTGGGTCTCTTTCAATTTCACGCACGCGATGATGTCGCCGGCATGTGCTTCGCTGACTTTGTCGAGTTGTTTTCCCTGCGTAACGTGAAGCGCGCCTAAACGCTCCATCACTCCGCGAGAGGAGTTGAGCGCGTTAGCGTCAGTCTGTAGATGACCGCTGATAACTTTGAAGATGTT
This sequence comes from Pyrinomonadaceae bacterium, assembly GCA_025922875.1. Lineage (GTDB taxonomy): Bacteria > Acidobacteriota > Blastocatellia > Pyrinomonadales > Pyrinomonadaceae > PSRF01. The sequence continues at coordinate 8,294 of JAICGZ010000009.1, read as the reverse complement.
GATGCGGCCTGCAAAGGGATCGGCTACAGTCCTGAAACAATAGGCCGAGAACGGCTCGCTGTCGCTGTACTTACGCGCGATGCGCTCTGCATCCGGACCTGCATCGACTGGTTTGCCCCACTCAGTTTCGTGGTGTGCGGGATCGGGAGCGTAGTCAACCAGCCCGTTCAGTAAAGCGCGCAACCCGACTTGCGTAATACTCGACACAGCGAAGACCGGGCAGAGTTTGCTTTGTGCTATAGCGTTATTGATATTGGGAAGGATGTCGGCCTCTTCAAGAGTGCCTTGTTCGAAATACTTCTCCATCAACTGATCGTTCGACTCCGCTACCAACTCAACCAATCGCTCACGCGTCTTATCGACGATGTCGCGGCCTTCGGAGGGAATATCGATCTCCTTTGCCTGACCGTCGGCGCCCAGTTCGTACGCTTTCATGTGGACCACGTCCACCACGCCGCGAAAGTCTTTCTCTTTTCCGATCGGTAACGTAAAGGGAATGATTGCTCTACTGAACGTGTTTTGTGCAGTCTTCAGTGCCTCGCCAAAGTCAGCGTGCTCTTTATCGAGTTTTGTGATCACCATAATTCTCGGGACCATGAACTCGTTGGCGTAGGCCCATGTCTTTTCCGTCTGCACTTCAACGCCTTTGACTCCGTCAACGACGACCACGGCGCAATCTGCGACGCGGAGTGCGGGCCGCGCGTGCGCAACGAAAGCCGCGTATCCGGGAGTGTCTATAAAATTAAGTTTTGTATCGCGATGTTCGAGATGTGCGAGTGCGGTATTGAGTGTGATCTTGCGTGCGATGGAATCTTCTTCGTAATCGGTAACCGTGGTGCCTTCATCTACCTTACCCCAGCGTGGTGTGGCTCCGGCGACGTAGAGAAGCGAGCTGACAAGCTGCGTCTTCCCTGCGTCGCCGTGTCCAATGACAGACAGATTTCTGATGGCTTCGGTCGGATAGACTTTCATATGTTTGATTCCTTTCAGACATGCGAATTTTGGCGAAGGGTTATGATTTAGGGCAGTAATTTATCTGACGGGCGAGGGTTAAAGCAAGTTGGCTCACGCAAAGGCGCATAGACGCAAAGCCTTCGGTGTCTGAGAGTCTTCCTTTGCGCCTTTGCGCCTTTGCGAGAGGCATATACAGCCATCTTTTGCGCCCTTAATGGCATCACAACCGCCGGAATAGGAGACAATAAAGTGATGAGTTACAGGAAATTTGCGGCTTTTGCAGTGGCGGTTTTGCTTACTCTTTCAGCCATTGGAACAGCGTCCGCAAAAACAAACGAACAGCGAAGTCTACAGGCGATTGAGCCTTTGAACATTGCGATTTTGATCCAGGACGATCTCGTGGCACAGGTAGGTAATGAGATCGGTGTAACACGCGATTTCATCCGGTCTTTGCCGCAGGGATCGCGCGTGATGGTTGGTTACATAACCAGTGGCGCGCTGCAGGTGCGACAGCCATTTACAACCGACCTCGAGAAGGCGGCAAAATCGCTGCGCATACCGCTCGCATCGCGTGAAAGTTCTGCGTTCAACCCGTACGTCGAAGTGTTGGAAGCGTTGCGTAAGTTCGAACGTGATTGGAGCGGCGCTAATGCAGTGCTGTTGATTTCAGACGGCCTGGACACGTCGCGTGGATTTGATTCAACCGCTGCGGGTCACACGATTGATATCGAGCGCGCAATCAAAGAGGCGAACAAGCGGCGCGTGTCCGTCTTCAGTTTCTATGCACCATCGGAAGGACTGACAAGTCACAGCCGTTTGGCAGCCAGCTACGGACAGAGCTCATTGAACAGGCTTAGCAATGAAACTGGCGGCAGGGCGTTTTTCCAGGGCACGACCGGGTTCGTGACATTTGATTCTTACTTCTCGCGTTTGCGTGAGACGTTGAACCGGCAGTACGCCCGAGCGCGGTAAGAGTTCGCGGCGTTTGGGGAAACATTGTAGGGGTGGCCCTCCGTGGCCACCTCTTCCTTTGTCCCGAGGAGGGGTGGCCAGGGACGGCCACCCCTACAAAAAATTTGGCGAAGACAAATCTCTGGTGGTAAAGTTAACGCCGTTCCAGAAACCCACATCAGCGTCCAGCAGCAGTGCGCGAATATTGTCTCATCGTCGAAGGCGCGTATCTTTCCGAATCCGAGGCTGCGCATGCTCTGCGTGATCCTTTCATCGAAGATTGGGTTGAACAGACCGGCCGCTTCCGTATTCACAACATGGACGAAATCCAGATCACTCCCGGCGTTACGCTTGGTTCGTTGGGAGTGGTGATGTTGGACGACCGCCTCTTCGAGATCGCGAGCACTGATCCCGAACATCCATTAACCGAGCACAAGGCAAAAGGGGTTGCAGAGGCACTGCGACGCCAGGACATGTTCGACGAAATTAGAACCGAGCCACGCAGTGAAGAATAACGAATCATTTCTCGATGGACGCGTCCAGATTGTCGTCGGAGACATAACGCAACAAGACGTCACCGCAATTGTCAATGCGGCGAATTCGTCCTTGCTCGGAGGCGCCGGCGTCGATGGCGCAATCCATCGCAACGGTGGCCCACAGATTCTTAAAGAGTGTCAGGAGATTCGAGAGACACTCTACCCGGATGGATTACCGACAGGTGAGGCGGTGCTCACAACCGGCGGAAACTTGCCTGCCAAATACGTGATCCACACAGTTGGCCCAATCTATGGCCACGATCTGGAACGTGAGTCAGAACTCCTGGCGTCCTGTTATCGAAACTCACTGTTGTTGGCGTACCAGCATCACATCTCCTCGATCGCATTTCCCTCCATATCGACAGGCATATACGGCTATCCCAAGCCGGAAGCTGCGAAGATCGCCTCGACAACCATCAAGCAGTTCCTGACGACGGACCAGAGGTTTGAGGAAGTGCGCCTGGTGTTTTTTCAGCAAAAAGACGCGAGCACATTTCTTGACTACCAGGAATTCGAGTAGACTCTCCCTCCTGTAAATCCTGTCAAACAGATGATTGAAACTGAAATGGAGCAACGTGTGACGCAAAAAGCTGCGTTACCCGCGCCGTTAATTCCACTGGAACGATTGGCGTGGAATTACTGGTGGAGTTGGGCCGCCGATGGCGAAAGTATCTTCCGCGATCTCGATCCGGAAACCTGGGAAGAGTGTGAGTACAACCCGCGAGAACTCCTCGCCAGGACTTCCGCGTATCGACTTGCCGAAGCCGCAACGGATCCGGTTTACCTGGAACGTCTGCATCGTATCGATGAGAGATTTCGTTCGTATGCGATTTCGCCTCCTCATTTCCAGCCTCAAGGCATAACTAAGGAACATCCAGTCGCCTATTTCTGTGCCGAGTTCGGCGTTCATACTTCGCTGCCGCTTTACTCGGGTGGGCTCGGCATACTCGCAGGCGATCATCTCAAGTCGGCCAGCGATCTCGGCTTACCGCTCGTCGCAATCGGCTTGCTCTATCGCTACGGTTATTTTCGGCAGCGACTGCGCACGGATGGTTGGCAGGAAGAGCACTACGGTGAAACATTTCCTAACGAACTTCCCATTCACCTGGTTAAGAACGAGGATGACACCCCGATGCGCATCGAGATTTCGATTCGTGAGCGCATCGTGTTGGCCCAGGTATGGCGAGCTGATGTTGGGCGAGTGCCACTCTATCTTCTCGATACAAACATTCCTGAAAACGTCGAGACTGATCGATGGGTCACCGGACACCTTTACGGCGGCGATCGCGAAACACGAATCGTGCAGGAGATGCTGCTCGGCATCGGCGGCGTTAGGTTATTAAGAAAACTCGGCGTGTCGCCGCACGTGTTCCACCTGAACGAAGGTCACTCCGCTTTTCTCACGCTCGAACTCGCCCGAGAAGTAATTCAAGCAGAGAAGCGGCCGTTAGCGGCAGTGATTGACACCGTGAAACGGCAATGTGTTTTTACAACACACACACCCGTTGCCGCGGGCAACGATGAGTTCGAAGCTTCACTCGTTACACGTGCATTCGGACCCGGTTATCTGAACGAGCTTGGTCTAACTGAAGAGGAATTTCTCGCGCTCGGCCGCGTCGATCCGGCAAACAAGTCCGAACGCTATGGACTGACACCGCTCGCTATTCGCATGTGTCGTTCGACGAATGGTGTGAGTCGCAAACACGGAGAGGTTTCGCGCGCTCTCTGGCAGAAACTCTGGCCCGAGAAGAAGGTTGAAGAAATTCCAATCGGCCATATCACTAACGGCGTTCATGCGCCGACGTGGATTTCGCCCCTGTTGCGCTATTTGTTCGAGCAGCATGTTGGCGACGATTGGGAAGCGAAGCTGCGAAACCCGGTCGCCTGGACGGATGTTGTCGCTCGCATTCCTGATGAAGAATTATGGAAAGCTCACGTGAATTTAAAAGAGCGGCTGATTGCGTTTATTCGCCAGCGGTCGGCCCAATCGCGAATCGCGGCCGGAGAGAAAGCCGATTACATTGAGGCAGCGAAAACGATGTTTGATCCCGCTGCACTGACGATTGGCTTCGCACGCCGTGTTGCTGGTTACAAACGTTGGAACTTAATCCTGACTGATAGGAAGCGCCTCTTGAAGTTGATTGATAACGAAGAGCGTCCGGTCCAGTTTGTGTTTGCGGGAAAAGCACATCCGCAGGATGAAGGATCGAAGCTCGTCCTGCAACAACTGGCCCAGTGGAAATACGATCCGGCCGTCAGGCAGCGGGTTGTGTTTCTCGAAGACTACGATCAGGAGATTGCGCGCCAGTTGGTCCAATCGGTCGACGTTTGGTTGAACGTTCCGCGCCGCCCGTTGGAAGCGTCGGGCACAAGCGGCGAGAAAGTCGCGATCAATGGTGGGTTGAATCTTTCGATACTTGATGGCTGGTGGCTCGAGGGCTACGACGGAACCAACGGTTTTGCCATCGGCAACGGAAATGACACTGCTTCAGTCGCGGAGATGGATGGCGCCGACGCTGAGTCGCTGTATCGCACACTCGAACTGGAAGTTGTGCCACGCTTTTACAACCGCGACAATGATGGACTGCCTCGCAACTGGATCGCGATGATGAAGCGTGCGATTCAGACGCTCGCACCGAGGTACAACAGCGATCGAATGGTTGAAGACTATGCCCGTAAGATCTATCCACAGATTACACAGATTAGGTAAACTCTGTGGAATCGGCGTAATCTGTGGTTTGCCCTGAATGAAATACTGCACTGCCTGCAAAGCAAAATACGACGACAGCGTGAGCTTCTGTGCGATTGACGGAGAGGTGTTGGAGGCCGATCCGGCGTCGATCGTCAACACTGTGCTCGACGGGCAATACCAGATGGAAGCGCTTTTGGGCAAAGGCGGAATGGGGGCAGTTTATCGCGCGCGTCATATCCTGCTTGGCGATCGCGTCGCTATCAAAGTGCTGCCGCCGGAAGTCAGAACAAATGCCGAGTGGCTGCGACGGTTCCGGCGCGAGGGTCAGGCGGCGCGTCGTTTTCGACACCCGAACTCGGTAACGGTTTACGATCTTCGCACGGCGAGCGACGGCACGATCTACATGGTGATGGAGTATGTCGAAGGGCATACTCTCGAGCAGGAACTCAAGACTCGCGGACGGTTTACTGCCGCTGAAGCGTTCGAGATCCTCACACCGATTATGAGTGTTCTCGATACTGCGCATTCCATGGGTGTCGTACATCGCGACCTCAAGCCAGAGAACATCATGGTGGGAAAGCCTGCCGAAGGCGGAGAGCCGGTAATCAAACTGCTCGATCTCGGCATCGCCAAGATGCGTGAAATTGCCGGTGATAATGGAGGAAACACCGCGCTCACGATGGCGGGCCAGGTGCTCGGCACTCCTTATTACATGTCGCCGGAACAGTGGGGCGAGATTCCGCGTGACGGCAATAGCGAGATCGATGGACGCGCGGACCTTTATAGTCTAGGCCTCGTCTTTTACCAGATGATTTCGGGCAGGCGTCCTTTCGCGGGAAACACGTTGCAGGAGTTGCGACGCGAACATGTCACCACCAGCCCGCGACCGCTGCACGAAGTCGTGCCGGACGTACCGCGAGGTTTCAGCGATGCGATCGAACGTGCTACTGCAAAAGATCGAGGTGATCGGCAACCGACCGCTGGTGCTCTAGCCAACGAGTTGCGTGCGGGATTAGCTACGTCGCCGAGTGCCGGCGCCGGGGCTGCGGACGTGGCTGAAACGATTGCGCTCAAGACTAGTCTGGAAACAAATTCCGACGTCAACGCGCCAACTATACTTACGATCGAGCCATCGCCGACTACTCCTACTCCCGGGCGCGCCGCTGCCACAAATGATCTGACAGTTTATGAGCCGGCGAAACGTGAGCCTGACATGTCCGGAGCGACAGTAGCCGAATCCGCCTCGATGGCGTCAAGCGTAACGGTTCCACCCGCGCCAAAGCCGGCGCCTGAGCTGCCGAAGATTGCAGCCGAGAGACGGGCTTCAAAAAGCAAAGCAGCGTTGTTGATAGCTGCTGTGGTTACGTTCGGACTTATTTTAGTTGTTGGCATCGGCGGCCTTTGGCTTTGGAATCGTTCGAGGTCGACAACGACAGAATCCAATGCAACAAACGTCAACAGTTCCGGTGAAGTCGTCAACGCTCCGCAAGAGATCAGTCGCTACTGGCTTGAACTCGAGCCGGCAGCTTCGGGTGCGCAGTCAAACAGAATTGCGGGACTGGTACCGCTTGCTTCCGGCCAGTCGTTCAAGTTTCACTTCGCTTTCAATGAAGAGGGATACGTTTATATCTTCGGCCCTGGCGAGAACAACCAGCCGACCGCGTTCCTGACGACAAACCCGCTGCCGGAAAGTGGAGTCAGGAGCAATAAGGTCACAAAGGGAGTCGAGTTTAGTTTTCCAAGCGGGTCCGGTAATAATGTAACGCTTGATAAGAACCCTGGAACGGACAATTTCACGGTTATCTTTTCACGGACTCAACTGCCGTCGCCTTCGTTTCTGAATGAGCCAGTTACCGGGCGGCCTTTGTCGCCGGCGCAGCAGGCGGAACTAAAATCGTTTGTGAGCAAATATCAGGAAAAACGCGTGGTCACTGAACTCGACGAATCAAACGCCCGGGCGCCGTTTGTGAGAGTGAAAGCAGCGCCTGATCAGACCAGCGAGCCGGTTGTCTTTGACATCCGTATCCAGCACAATTAGCGCTCGCGATCTTTACCCGTAATCCTGGCCTTGTAACCTTGATAGTCATGTAAATCCTGTAACAAGGAGTTTAGTAATGCGACTGAGCGTCATAGCTTTAGGACTCGTTTGTTTTTGTGCTGTAGTGATCGGCATAGCCGCACCATTGCAGGACGAGGATGATGTTCGTGGTGCCTTTCTGACGTCACGGCCAAAGGAAAAACCTGCGACTTCAGGCGCGGCAAAGAAGCCGGGTAGGAGACGGCCGCCCAAACAAACCTCCGGTGCGACTCACGCAGTCAACAAGCCCGCAGATAAAAAGCCGGCGCAGTCGAGTACTTCGGGAACTCCGGTTACTCCGGTTACGCCATCTACGCCATCCACAGCTACGAAGCCTGTGAACGCGCCGCGTATCGGTCTTGGATTGACTTTGTTTATGCGGGATTCGAACGGTTCGGCGGTGCGCGTCGATCCCGATCACGTCTTCCACAAGGGCGATCGTGTGCGTGTGTTGTTGGAAACGAATACGGATGGTTATCTCTACATTTTCAATCGCACGAACGATGGACCAGCCGTGATGATTTATCCCAACGCGGATCTCGACGAGGCAGGGAACTACGTCCAGGCACATGTTCCTTTCGAAATTCCGACAAGCCAGTCTGCCGAGGAGCGACTGCGCTGGTTTGCCTTCGATGAAATCGCGGGGACTGAACGCTTGTTCTTTGTTTTTACGCGTGAACCTTTGAGTGGTATTCCGATTGAAGACGATTTGATCGCTCTCTGTCGCGACTCTAAAGAAAGCTGCCCAGTCAAACCCAGCACTGAAGTGTGGGCGGGTCTCGAGAAGGAGATGCAGGCGCCGCTCAAAACAGACAAGACACAGCAAATCGGCGGAGCACAGACGACCACTGAGCAACAAGCGACCACCCGCGGTCTGGGTTTAGCGAAGACTGATCCGGAACCTTCGTTAGTGATGATGGCTTCGTCTGCTCGTCCGACACTCGTCGCAACATTGGATCTAATTCATAAGTAAACTCCTTGGAGTGCGGGGGGGGGGGGGCCGGGGTGGGGTTTTTTAAACGGGTGGGGGGAAAAAGGGGCCCCGGCCCCCCCCAACCCCGGGGGGGGGTTATTAAAAAAATGT
>JAICGZ010000008.1 GCA_025922875.1 Pyrinomonadaceae bacterium | reverse complement strand
GACTTCGCCTGGCTCACAATCGCGGCAGTGTGAAGCTGAACTTCGATCCACGTCCTTCTTCCGAATCGAGATCGACTCTTCCCCCATGCTGCTCCACAACTTCGCGCACAAACGATAATCCCAAACCCGTCGATTCCTCGTCCTTCTCCTGTCCTTCACGAACGACGCGATAGAACTTGTCCCACACGCGCTCCTTCGCCTCCGCTGGAATACCAAAGCCACGATCCTCGACACAAACACGGACTGCTTCGGCCTCGAGCGCCGTTGAAACAGTAACCGTGGTTCGTTCAGGACTGTACTTGATGGCGTTGTTGACGAGGTTTTTGACCGCTTGCGTGATGAGACTTTTGTCGGCTGCAACGGGAGGAATGCGATGTGCGGGTTGTTCGATCAAACGAATGCGTTTCTTCTTTGCAGCCGGTTGCAGCGAAGTAATAGTTTCACGCACGACCTCGTCAAGTCGAAGAGGAATCTTCAACACTTCCTGTTTGTCCTTGCGTTCCAACTGTGTCACGGAGAGAAATGTATTGATCATCCGCGACATGCGCTGGGATTCGTTCGCAATAATCGAGACAAATTCCCGCGCCTGTGCTGGAACGGTTTCATCCGCGGTTAATAACTCCGCGAAGCCATTTATGCTTGTCAGCGGCGTGCGAAGCTCGTGGGACATGAGCGAGATCATGTCGCTCTTCAGCTTCTCGTACTCTTTGGTCGTGGTCAGATCTTTAACGTAAATCGCGATGCCGATCGGGTCGCCGTTTTGCTTGTCCCGAATGATCGAGATCTTGAGGTTAAGGATCTGGTTTTTGCGTTCAAAGTTGAGTTCGCCTTCGTAGTCGGCGCCGGTTTGCAGCACTCGCCTTACCGCGATCTCGGGTTCGTCAAAAACGCCGGTGCGAAAGTTGTTTAGTAAGTCAAAGAGATCAAACTCTGAAACCTGCTCGGAAGTGAGGCCCACAAAACTGAGTAGCTTCGGATTGGCGAGCGCCAGTGTTCCATCGAGATAAGCAATCGCGACTCCATCGTCGATATGCGTGAGAGTGCTCGCTTCACATCTCTGCTCCACCGTCACTGCTTTGAGCACGTTGAGCGCATCGAGTTTTCTCTTGTTTCCACTTTGCGAGAAGTAACTGAGTAATTGGCTCCGCGCGGTATTTTTAGAAAAACTTTCTCGTTTCAGATTTCGCGCGAACTGTGAACCGACGGCTTCCAGTAATGGACGGTCCTCACTCGAGTACGCCGAGGCGAGTCGAATCAACAGCACGCCCGTGGTTTCGCCTTCGTGAAGTAGAGGCACTGCAACCGTTGATGAATTGAGGTTCGCAATTGTTTTGCTCTCCAACTTTCCGGTGACAGCAGCGCGTTGGCAAAGCTCGACACCCTCGCGCCAGACGGAGTTCCGCCGCGGGTCCTGTGCAGTCGGAGCTGGACCTTTGAACCGCGCCACAGCTTCAAGATAGTCTGACTCGACACAGTGAAACACGACTGCCTCGTTCAACGGCAAAACTATATTCAGGAGCTTCAGGCCACTCATGAGTCGCGCATCTGAGGCGCCAGGATCTTTACTCGCGAGTGGCGAGTTAAGCAGTGTTCGATACAGTTGGCGATCAATAGACCAGAGACGATTGATCTGAGTCAGCAGCAGCGACAAACCACCGGTAAGGAGCAGCGGTATCAGCAGGGCGTCCACACCAAAGAACTCGGAGCCGAGGATGTCGATGCCGGCGAGGGCTAGACCGCTGACGACGATCTGGCGCCATGAGCGGCGCAGCCCGAAACGGTTGATGGTGAAACTCAACGCGAGCGCGTAGAAGATCAGACCAGCGGCGACGATCGAAGAGTCAGGATTCGTGAGTCGCCAATACACGTAGGCTGCCAGGCCGGCAAAGATGCCGAGACCGGTTGCAGAGAAGTACGAATAAAGCGTTTTCTTTCGAATCAAGGCGAGAGTCACGGAGGCTCGGAAAGGTTAGGCGCTGCGCCCAAAAAGCCGGGCTGATTATACAATGGCCATCACTGTTGAATCCACGAAAAACTCTCGCGCAAAGGCGCAAAGGTTGCAAATCGCTACCGCGTTTCTGAAGGGTTTCTTTGCTGCTTTGCGCCTTTGCGGGAAAAAGCTCCGCAGAGTCCGTTACGCCAGGAGTTGCTGAAGTGCCTGGAGCACCGCCGGTAATTGGTCCGGAAAAACCGTCCGTAGATCCAGTAGCACTTTCCCTTCGGAGATCCGGCTTATCACCGGTGGTGAAGACATTCGAAGCTGTTGTTCGAGTTCCTGAGCTGATTTTTGAGCGTGAGTGATTGCGATTAGCATCGTCGGTAACGTCGATGTCGCTCCCGCGCCACCGCCGACCGTCGACTCGCCTTTTTGCAGTTCGAGCTTGATAGCCCCGCTTTGGTCTACGGCTTCAATCATGCTGCGTGCACGCTGTTCGAGTTCGTTGGCGGTCAGCGAAAGCATCTGAATGACAGGCACCTCGACCTCAGCCACATCTTTTTGATGTGAAACAAGCGTCGCCTCCAACGCAGCCAGTCTCAGTTTGTCACTCCGCAAGGCGCGATAAAGCGGATGTTTTCTTAGCCGTGCCACGATCGCGTGTTTACCGACAATCAAACCCGCCTGGGCCGAACCCAGCAGTTTGTCGCCACTAAACGAAACAACATCGACTCCACTCTCGACGATCTCACGCACAACCGGCTCATCTTGCACCCCGCACTGCTGTAGATCCTTCAGTTGCCCTGAGCCGGCATCTTCGTACAGCGGCAGTCCGGCTTCGTGCGCGAGAGTCGACAGCTCCGCAATTCCAGGCGAACTCGCAAAACCGACGATGCGATAGTTCGATGGATGCACCCGCATGATCAGACGTGTGTTGGTGTTGATGGCGCGTCGATAGTCTTCCAGATGAGTGCGGTTAGTTGTGCCTACTTCGATCATGCGAGTGCCGGAACTCGCCATAACATCGGGCACACGAAAGTCACCACCGATCTCGACGAGCTCTCCGCGCGAAACAATCGTTTCTCCATCGCGCGCAAGCACCGTGAGAATTAGAAGCGCTGCGGCGGCACAGTTGTTCACGACCAGTCCATCTTCAGCGCCACTCAGATCTTTTAGCAGCGACTCGACTCGGGCTGCTCGGCCGCCACGCACACCACTCTCGAGGTTGTATTCGACTGAACAATAACGAGCAGCTTCATCAATCGCTGCCCTCGCTGACTGCGACAACGGCGCGCGGCCCAGGTTTGTATGAAGCACGACACCCGTCGCATTGATCACATTTTTGATACCGGCCTGGCCTTCACTTCGAGCACTCGCTTCCATTCGCCTGATGGCTTCAGTAAGAAGACCATTACTCGCAAGAGGGAGTGAGCCCTCGCGGACCAACGCGCGAATCTCGGCAATTGCGGAGCGCGCGATGTTGGTTAGCCTGCGAAGACCGACTAAATGCCGAAGCTCGTGCGCCGCGTCGGTCCGGAGCAGTTGGTCCACTGACGGCACGTCACGAAGGCTCGCGCGTGTCGTTTCTTCTGGCTTTGACATGGAGGAAATATAACAGGATTGGAATCCTCTAATAAAAAAGTTTGACACTTCGCTTTTGCAATTCCTAGACTGCTGGAGGAGGTTCTTTCGTGGGACTACGCGACAACAAGCTGCTTAGAGCAAAACTGCAGGTAAAAGCCAAAAATAAATACGCCGTCGGTGAGAACCAACCGACTCCGGACGAGCAGCTCACGCGTTTGGAAGACGACATCCGCCGCCTGCGGGTCGAGTTTGATATTTTCTTCAACGGCGCGGCGAAGCGGCCCCCTTACGATACTAAAGGCCGTGTTGAAACTTTACTGAAAAGACTCGGCGACGATCGGACCTTAAATTACGCGCAAAGGTATCGCTACAACTCGCTGGCTGCGCGTTATAACGCATTTCGAGATTTGTGGCGCCGCACGATGCAAGGACGTGAAGAAGGCCGCGATCCGGCTTCAGCAGCGCGTGCCCGTGTGAAGAAGGAAGTTGAGACCAAAGAAGTTTCCTTTGTTTGCGTTGATGCTCACCGCGAAGTGGAACTCGTCAAGAACCTCTACACTTCTTTGCTCGATGCAAAGCGGAGCTGTGGTGAGCCGACGGAAGATCTTTCCTTCCCCAGGTTTCATCGTTTGATCGCTTCAAAGGCTGATGGAATCAAGGAGCAAAAGGGTTGTGATCGCGTGCAGTTTTCCGTGGCGATCGAAAACGGCCATGTGAGTTTTAGGGCCCGCGCCGATCATGGACAGGATTGACACGATTCTGCAGGACCATAGCTTTGAGGCGTGAAAAAAGGCGACCACATTGGTCGCCTTTCTCCATGTGAGCTTACCGGACCCGTGACCGGAAGCAGTCAGTGGCTTTGCTAAAGGCAAGCCGGGGAGACCACTACATCTTCGTGACTTTCTCAGCCTGAGGTCCCTTTGGGCCTTGCGTAACCTCAAACTCGACTTCCTGGCCCTCTTCGAGAGTTTTGAAGCCGTCGCCCTGGATAGCGCTATAGTGAACGAAGATGTCCGAAGAGCCTGGCTGCTCGATGAAACCATAACCCTTCGAATTGTTAAACCACTTGACCTTACCGGTTATTCTAGACATAACAACGAATCCTCCTAACGATTCGGTAAAACGGACGTGAAAGCACGGGGGCTTTCCCATCGACCAGGTTAATGCTTGTGAGCCGGGTCGCACCTTGAACTGGTGCTAGACGGAAACACACAACCAACAAAAAATGCATGGTGAACAGCGCGGGGAGCGCTAATTCAACATGCACACAACTACGGGGGCAAAACTAACGAAACTCATGGACCTAAAGCTTAGTGAATCGGGAATGCTGGGCTCTAAACTTGACGTCCCCGCATGAACGACGGCGCATACTAAGCCAAGTTGCCAACCCTGTCAAGCAGGAAGTTTGTTTCACGATGTTGCTAAGTTAAGGTAAAACCTCAGGTTAGCTGCCCCACCATGTTTTATTTCATCTGGCTTTGCCTGAAAAGTCCTGATCGGACTTCTTCTCTGTGCAATCTTTGTGTCCTCTGTGCCTCTATGGTTAAGGATCATTCGTAAAAACAACCACAAAGACACAGAGCATGCACAGAGAAATCAGACTTTTCGACCAAGCCATTTCATCTCAATTCGACGCCTGGGCCGCCGCGGACTTCATGCTGAGCAGAAGATACTGCTGCGGATTGACTGGTTGGTCGTTGATCCGAACTTCATAATGAAGATGTGGTCCAGTTGAACGGCCCGTTGAGCCGACTTTGCCCAATAATTGGGCCCGACTCAGCACCTGGCCCAGTTCCACGTCAATGTGCGAAAGATGGCCGTAGCGCGTTGTCAGGCCACCTCCATGGTCCACGATGACGAGCTGTCCATAACCGTTTTGCCAGCCGACGAACGAGACGGTGCCACTGGCGCCGGCCACCACCGGGGCCCCCCACGGCGCTTCGATATCCTGTCCCGAATGGAACTCATAGCCCATGCCGCTGAAAGGATTTCGGCGTCCGCCAAACCCTGCTTCCAGCGTTCCCTCGACGGGCCAAACGGTCGGCGTGTAACCGCGCTGCCGCAGGATGGCTTCATAAGCCCGCATATCTTCTTCGAGCCGGCCCATCTTGGCTGTAAGAGTCGCCAGCCCCATCTCGTCGACAGGCAATGATGGGCCTCCAGTGCCGGGCATGGTTGAAGCATTCTCAACGACCCCTGATTTCTCAGCGAGTTTCCGAGACGTGTCTTCAACCTTTTCGACGCGATTGTTTAATTTTTCCAGTTCCAGTCTCTGGCGTTCGTTCTCTGCCCGCAGCCGTTGGTTCTCGAACGCGGTACGAAGGTGCGTGGCCTGTTGGGTCAAGCCATAGAGTCCATAAAACAGGCCGACTCCAAGCAGCAGCAAAATGATACAGAAGATACTTACTGCTCGTTTTTCGATTCGGATTCGTTGGACTCGTGCGCGGGAACGGGAAGTGTGGGCAATGATAAAGGCGTAAAATCGGTCTTCTCTGGCCATCGGATCGTGCTCCTGTTGCTGTGCCAAAAAAGCAAGACGCAGCAACCGAAAGGCACAAAGTCGCCAACAAAAGCGATTTGCGCGTTGCGGGGAAAGATTGTCTTTTGCTTACCTACTTGAAGATTTGCAGCGGGTGGATTGAAACCTCAAGGTCCCTCCGAGGTGAAATCCATCCGGCCGGTTCCTGCAAGGCCATGACCCTATCACAGGCCGGTAAAGTGTTGCAACTTAGGCCGGAGAAATGTAAGGAAGGTGCAAGGGAAATATAGGTTGTATGCAAAATAGGTCATATAAGTCCCATCGGACCTAGACGACCTATAAAACCAACGATCTGTACAGAAAAACTAGATCTCGGTATCGCGTCGCTTGCGAGAGCGGTCGCGCAGGATCGACAGCACAATCATCACCAGCAGCCCTGCGAAAATCACGATAATTGCGATTTTGACTGCTGTGAGCAGGAAACCGACCAGCAGTATTAATTGTTTCAAGAGCGCCACAACGAGGAGGATCAAGGCCACTATTGCGCCGAGTCCGCCGAAACCTTTAAGAATGCCGCAACACATAAAATTAAACCCCGTAAGAAAAGTACTAGGATCTCCGTTCGAAGGGAAGCGGAGTAACGTCCCGGCGCCCTAACTGCGTGGTTTCACCGGTCCGAAAATTAGCTGTTTCAACCGGTCTCGTACTAGCAACCACCGACGGCGGCGGACGCCGTGAATCAAATCGAACAATCCGATCCGATCCCCTGCCGCGACGAATGTAATCAAACAACATGTAGGCTCCCAGC
This sequence comes from Pyrinomonadaceae bacterium, assembly GCA_025922875.1. GTDB lineage: Bacteria > Acidobacteriota > Blastocatellia > Pyrinomonadales > Pyrinomonadaceae > PSRF01. Next base: position 43,888 of record JAICGZ010000008.1, on the reverse strand, counting down.
GCCACCAACGCCACCGGAAGCAGTTCCTTGATCGGCAGCGTAACTCTCAACAATGTATGCAGCAGGAAGAGAGTGCCAATGATAATCAACGTGGTGCCCCATGCAAAGGGATTTCCGTAAAGACGCCGGGCAATCACGTCATCTTCAGCATCCGGACTCAATCCCGACCTCATTAACTGTGCTGTTCTGCAGGCATCGACAGCGGCAAACAGCCAGGTGCCGATAACGCCAAGAACGAAGAAATGCATTCCCTGCGTTACGACAGCCATTTGAAAGAAGCTGGCGAAGATCGCGAAGTGAACGATCGCTTTCGAAGTCTGACCGTTATAAGCAGCGCCTAATCCGGGTACGAACGAAAGCAGTGTTGCGACAAACGGGGAACTCTTTCTTCTCAGAATGTGAGCCGGGTTTGCGCTCGAGTGATACCGCAGCAGTTCAACGCCAGCGACAATGCAATCCTGGCAGAAGGGAAAACCCCGCACGCGATGATCGCAGGCAGGACACAACCAGCGCGCGCACTGATTGCACTGAACCACCGCCGGATTCTTAGCATGGTAGCCACAGTACATCATTTCTTAAAACCTTCTCTTCAAAGCAGGCAAGCTAAGCTTGAACTCTACCTTAGCGCCTGACCGACTGTGCACCTGTTCGCTCCGCGAGCTGCAGGCCTGCATCGTAAACACCGCTAATCGAACCGTCCGCGGAAACAGTACTTGTCAACACCATAATCGCGACCAAAACCATCATCGCCACTGTCGCCAGTTGCGGTGAAATAATCGCGTCTAACCACAAACGAAACTCAGACGCGGCGCGCACGGTCCAGGGAGCTTTGATCTCCTGAGGAGTCGTTGTTCCGAGTGTCGCTTGCAGAATTCGCGCGTTAAGACCTTCGGGTAGTGGTCGTTCTTCCGAAATGTACGTGTAGCAGGCGCCGATTGCTCGCACGACTTCACCGGGAAGTTCCGTGCAGCGATCGCAAAGCGCGGCATGCCGTTCCCAGCGATGATAAAGATGGGCAGGAAGAAATCCGTCGAGGTAATCCGTCAAACACTCCTCGAATTCCTCGCACTTCATCGCCGTCTCCGGCATTGTCTTTTGCAGAATGTTGGCTTCGAGGTCTCTTGAAGGCTCCGGCACCGTGCCCATTCTGCAGGCCTCGAGCGCACTGCGCACCGCAGACAGAGTTTCATGACACACGGGACATCGCATCGCATGCTCGCCCATGAGCCGATTGGTTTCGGGACCAACTACGCCCTCAATGTAGTCGGTCAGTTGAGTTTCAAAATCCACACAAAGCATCGTTTTTTCGCTTCCTGCCCCGCTGTTTTCCTGTGCTCCTTCTTATGCCTGCCCGCGTTAAAAGGAGCACTCTTATTCTATGCCTCACTCATTGCCACTACCTTCATGCGCCGGAGAATCTTTGCCAATTCGATCCGGCCACGATTAATTCTGGACTTCACCGTTCCCTCAGGAATCTTCAGGAGATCTACGATCTCCTGGTAACTCAGTTCTTCGATATCTCTCAGTATCACGCACGTCCGTAAATCCGGTGACAACTTGTCGATGCCCGCCTGCACTTGAGCACCGAGCTCGCGTCGCTCCATCTCTTTCTGCACTGAGTTTGTGCGAGTGTGAAGATGGTAGCTGTGGTCGGCGAGGTCGTCGGCGAGGTTATCGTGCGGCGTGCGTTGGCGCTTGCGGTAGTCATCGATAATCAGATTACGCGCCAGCCTCATCAACCAGTTTTGTAGATCACCCTGTTTGGGGTCGTACTGATCCAAAGAACGGTAAACTCTTACAAAAACTTCCTGAGTTAAATCTTCCGCTGTGTCGGAACGCGAGGTGAACCGGTAGGCGAGGTTGTAAATGCGACGGGAATAACTCTGCACAATTTCTTCCCACGCCGCGCCGTCGCCCGCGCGACACCTGCGAACCAATTCGGCTCCTTCGCTTACTGCCAAAGCCTTAACAGCTCCCACCGTATCTCTCCAGGTACCTGTAGGTCGGAAAAACTTCGAAGGGTGGCCAAACCCTTGTTCCGAGCGGATTACGACAGGCACTAAAGTAAAGTTCAGCAAAGTTTGCCACAAAGGTTGTTTCGCGCAAAGGCGCAAAGTCCACGCAAAGCCGCAAAGGAAAGCTAATTAAAATAACCAGCGGCTTTTTTTTGCGGCTTTGCGTGGACTTTGCGCCTTTGCGCGAAACAATCGGTTTCTTGCTCTACGTCTCGTCGTGTAGTAGGCTGTGCGGCCGACCCAAGATATTGTGGTCGCACTGCTCCTGACTCAGATGTCCAACGCTCAGAGCTATCGCAAATACGTCGAATTCGCCGCTCTATGCTTACTCGCTTCAGTTCTTTTCTGGTGGTTTGGGCGCAGTCTGGACTGGGCTGAAGTCTGGCGCGCGGTTGGCAACTCGGATCCGTACCTGCTCTGCGCCGCGGTACTGCTTATTTGCTCCGTTTACTTGTTTAGGGCTTTTCGCTGGGGAGTGCTCCTAAAGCCTTTAACCACGACGCGACTTTCGGACCTCTTTGCCGCGACGACGATCGGGTTTAGCGCTGTGTTTCTTGTCGGACGCGCTGGAGAGTTTGTAAGACCCGTAGTGCTTTCGATGCGCGATCCCGGAGTGAGACCCAGTGCGTCGCTCGTCACGATCGTAGTTGAGCGCATTTACGATCTGACGGCTGTTGCGCTCATATTCGCGATCAACCTGATCTGGTTCAAGCCGCCCTTAACTCTTGGAGTCTCATTTGATCGAGTTCGCATTGCGGGTTTGGCACTGCTCGGTGCAATCATACTCGGCATCGCCTTTCTCACGTGGTTCCGAAAGCGCTCGCCGGCGGTGCTCCTGTTTGTCGAGCGGTTGTTCTCAAGCTGGCGTTTTGTGCCACGCCGGTTGGCAAAACTTTTTCTGCGCATACTTGAACAACTGGCTCAGTCGCTTCGTGTTCTGGTGAACTTTGGAGAGCTAGCGCAAACAATCGGCTGGACAGCATTACTTTGGTTTGCTATCGCGGCCGCGAATCTGCTGGTGATGAGGGCTTTTCACCTTCAGGTGGGTCTCGCCGAAACCATTTTCGTGTTGGGGTGGGCGCTAGTTGGTTCGCTGGTGCCGACACCCGGCGGCGCTGCTGGTGCTTTCCATGCAGCGACTGCGGCAGGTTTGTTGTTCCTCGGCGTTAAAAAGGACATCGCCGCAGCGCTCTCAATTGTTATGCACCTCGTGGATTTTGGTCCGGCACTTTTGTTTGGAATCTTCTACGTCATCCGAGGCGATCTCAGCTTATCGAGATTGCGCACTCTGATTTCACCTAAGGAGGCTGAACTGAGATGAAGTGTCCATTTTGTGCGTATCTCGAAGACAAAGTTGTCGACTCCCGTGAGTCGCGCGAAGGCGATGCGATCCGCCGCCGGCGAGAATGCCTCAGGTGTGAGCGAAGGTTTACCTCCTACGAGCGCATCGACGAGATACCTTACATGGTGGTGAAGAAAGACGGCCGCAGAGAAACCTTCGATCGCAATAAGGTGATGGCGGGATTGTTGCGCGCTTGCGAAAAACGTCCCGTGCCTTCAACCAAACTTGATAGCATAGTGAATGCGATCGAGAAGTACGTGCAGGAGTCTCCGGAACGCGAACGTCCCACCAGCAAGATCGGAGAGATGATCATGCGGCGCTTGAAAGAATTGGACAAAGTCGCATATGTTCGCTTTGCGTCTGTTTATCTCGAGTTTGAAGACGTCTCGGAATTCATGACTGAACTCAAGAACCTCGTGCGCACCAGGGCCAGTGGCCCGGCAGGTAAAAAGTAATACCTCGAACCAGGGAATCTGAAATGATCAAGCCTATTCGCGCCACCGGATTAGAACGACTCGAGTTGCAACGACTGCGCGATCGTGTTGGACGTCTTTACGCAGCTTTGCAGGAAGCTAACGAGGCCGAGAGCCCGCTCGCATCAAATACCTGGGCGCCGCCAGTCGATCTTTGCGAAACAGAAAAGGGCATTTCGATTCGCGTCGAACTACCCGGCGTGAACGCGGATCAGATAAAGATCGGACTGACTAACACCAAACTTCGAATCTGGGGGGAAAAGAAACGGCGGCCTAACCGGCGGAGAATCATTTCGTATCTCTGCTCCGAACGTAGTTTTGGGAAGTTTGGCCGCATCGTGCATCTACGCTGGACAGTTTGCATTCGTAACGCCTCCGCCGAACTAAAAGGCGGCATGCTTCATATCTATCTTCCCAAGATTGAAGACCGACGGGGAGAGGAGGTCCTGATAGCGGTAAAGGACGCGAATTAAATTTATGGCAATCGCTAAAGAACCAGAATTCACCGAAGCGCTGGAAGCCGCCGACAACGATCAGCAGTTGCAGATTCCAAATGAACTGCCCGTGCTGCCATTGCGCGACATCGTGATCTACCCGTTCATGATCGTCCCCTTATTCGTATCGCGAGAGAAGTCGATCAGGGCGGTAGATGAAGCGCTTGCTGAGAACCGGATGATTCTCCTCGCTTCTCAGAAGGATCTCGATAAAGAAGAACCAACGGCCGAGGACCTTTATTCAGTCGGAACTGCCGCGGTCATCATGCGCATGCTCAAGTTGCCTGACGGGCGTATCCGAATACTGGTCCAGGGACTCGCGCGTGCTCGAATTGAATCGGTCGATGCCACCGGCGAGTATCTGCGATCGCGCGTCAGCGTGTTGCAGGAGGTGCTGCCTCCGGAACGTTCGCTGGAAGTCGAGGCGCTCGTGCGCAACGTGCGCGCGTCGATGGAGAAGGCTATCAATCTCGGGAAGAACATTTCTCCTGAAGTGATGGCCATAATCGCGAACCTCGATGATGCAGGACGATTAGCCGATCTATCCGCGTCGAATCTCGAACTGAAAGTTGAAGACGCGCAGTCGGTTTTAGACATTGCCGACACCACCACGCGACTGCGACGTGTCAACGATCTTTTGAACAAGGAGATTGAAGTTCTCACGGTCCAACAGGAAATTAATACTCAGGCCCGCGCCGATATCGATCGTTCGCAAAGGGAGTTTTATTTACGCCAGCAACTCAAAGCGATTCAGAGCGAGCTGGGTGAGGGAAATGAGCTCGCGGAAGAGACCGCACAGTTCCGGGAAAAGATCGAAGCCGCGAAGATGCCGAAGGCCGCGGAAGATGAGGCGCTGCGACAACTGAAAAAACTCGAGCGTATGCATCCGGACGCAGCGGAAACAGCGACCTTGCGAAACTGGATGGAGATCATGACCGATCTCCCGTGGTCCAGATCGTCAGTTGACAATTTGGACTTGCAGAAAGCCGAGCGAGTTCTCAACGAAGATCACTATGGCCTCGAGAAGGTGAAGGATCGAATCATTGAAGCGCTGGCGGTTCGCAAACTAAAGGAAAAACCCAAAGGCCCAATTCTTTGTTTAGTCGGCCCACCGGGTGTTGGTAAGACTTCACTCGGACGTTCGATCGCGAGGGCTTTGGACCGAAAGTTTGTACGACTCTCTCTCGGCGGCGTACACGACGAAGCGGAGATTCGCGGACATCGCAGAACTTACGTCGGCGCGATGCCCGGAAGAATTATTCAAGCCGTACAGCAGGCGGGCACCAACAATCCGTTGATCATGCTCGACGAGATCGACAAGGTCGGCGCCGACTTCCGCGGCGATCCATCGTCGGCTCTGCTCGAAGTGCTCGATCCCGAACAGAACAATTCATTTCGCGACAACTATCTCGGCGTCACGTTTGATCTATCGAACGTGATCTTCATGACCACTGCAAACGTGCTCGACACGATTCAGCCGGCGCTCCGCGATCGTATGGAAGTGATCAGGCTCGCGGGTTACACGGAAGAAGAGAAACGCGAGATTGCCATTCGCCACCTGCTCCCGAAACAGATGGAGGAAAACGGCATCACAGCCAAAGATCTGCATCTTTCGAAAACCGCGCTCATAACGATCATTCAGCAATACACACAAGAAGCAGGGCTGCGCCAGCTCGAGCGTGAGATCGGAAGGATTTGCCGGAAGGTCGCACGCAAAATTGCAGAAGGTCACAAAGGCGGCATTCGAGTCTCGCTGAAGAATGTTCATGAGTTCCTGGGCGCGCCCAAAATTATTCCCGAAGAAGTTTTGAAGAAGGACCAGATTGGAGTCGCAACCGGCCTGGCGTGGACGGCCGTAGGCGGCGATGTACTCTTCATCGAAGCACTGCGAATGAGGGGCAAGGGAAATCTGGTACTTACGGGTCAGCTCGGCGACGTGATGCGAGAGTCGGCCCAGGCGGCATATTCCTATGCGAAAGCTCGGGCAAAGGAACTGGATATCGCGGAAGAAGACTTCAATAACTACGACCTCCATATCCACATTCCCGAAGGAGCGATTCCCAAGGATGGCCCATCAGCCGGCATTACGCTCGCTACTGCGATGGTCTCTGCACTCTCAACTAGACCGGTTCGCAAAAACGTCGCCATGACCGGCGAGATCACTTTGCGTGGAAACGTTCTTCCAATCGGTGGTGTAAAAGAGAAGGTACTTGCAGCACGGCGCGCGCGTGTGACAACAATCATCTTGCCGCAACAGAATCGTCGCGATCTCGATGAGGTCCCGAAAGAACCTTTCAAGGACATTCGTTTCGTGTTTGTGGACAATATGCGCCAGGTCTTTCGTGAGGCGCTCGGTGAGAAGGTCGTGCCGCCGGTTACGTCCGGGCCGCGGCCGCAGCGTGTGCCGCAGGCTGCAAACTCTCCCCGGCCTGCTTGAGCCACGGATTGCACGGATAAAATCCGCGAATTTCATCCGTGTAATCCGTGGTTTTTTAGTTACTGATACAGGTACGAATAACTCTTCTTCTGATCCCACTCAATCCCCTGTACGTTCAGGCCGTCGATGGCGAGGATATCCGCGCTAATGTCGTCGGTACTCACGGTCGGACTCACGTCAACTGCATACACAATGCTCCCGGGCGAGTCCTCGGCTGCTTTACGTTCCATAGCGCGGAATTCCTTATCGAAACCATGCTGCTTGAACACTTGCTTCAGGGCCTGCTGCGTTGAGGCCACATTCATAGTTGTTATCTTCAACTCCATTGAGCGAAATACCAACTCCGGTTCACGCCATTCCAACAACCAGAGCACAGTTAACGAGAACAGCGCGAGCACAAGCGCCAGATCCCACCGACCGACTCCCGAAGCCAGACCCACAGCAAGACTAATCAACAGCACCGTGATCTCTTTCGGGTCGCGGATGTTGGTGCGAAATCGCACGAGCGAAACCGCGGCGAAGATACCAAACGCGCGTGCCGCATTGTCGCCGACGATCATCATCAGGGCTGCCGCGACGATGGCGAGTAGTATCTGCGTTTGCGAAACGTAAGGATTGCGCTTGAGCGCAAGAATTCGTTTGCGTGGGCGAAAGGCAAGAGCGGCTCCCAGCGCCGCAGCGAAAAAAAGCCGCAGTGAGATTTTTCCCATCGTTTCGACCCACGTCGCACCGCCAAAGTCTGGCTCGCTGTGTCGTGTGCCGAATAATCGATCTACAAAAGTCTCACCTTCCAAATTCTGCGGTGTTGCTGAGGTGCGTTCCGCTGGAACCGGTGAGGCGCGTTCCATGGGCGCTTCGAGCACTGCATCAGGCTGTCGACCTTCCTGTCTGATTGTTTCCGGAGTGGCGCGCCTGCCGCCACCGAGGTAGTAAACTGCCAGCGCAGTGATCAGCAGTACTCCGGCAAACACTACTACAAGCGTGAATATTTCCTTTCGCCTTTGACTCGCCATTAGAACTAATTACCGCCTCTGCCGATGTGCACGTTTGGCCGCAGACTGAGAAGCTCATTGGTGCGATCTCGCACTGCCCGCACAAGTAAATTGATCTGATCGGGTCTATAGTTCGCTGCGCGGAATGCATCACGGAGCTGGTGGTCGCTTAGTTGCGCGAGCCAGCTACCCATCCATTGCGCATCCTGAACATCGATATCTTTCATGATGCCGCGGTTCTTTCCACCAAAATGCAGCACGACACGATCGCCCTTAACCTTCTCCAGGAAATTTGACTTTGCAAATTTGGCTGGATTGTTACGACTTCTCGTCAGACGCCATAAGATTGGGGTCGTGCTTGCATGTCCGAAAGTGGCGCCAAGATCGCTGATGATGTATCGCAGTTCGTTGCCGTTATCTCCGCGAACCTGGAGGATCTCGTTGTTGGAGTCTTTCAAGTCCCAGTTGTTGATCAGCGCCATCATGATCTTCAACCCCTGAAACTCCGTGGTGTTGGTAAACGGATTCTTTTTCCACTTCCATTCGCCAACTCGTTTCCAGTTGTCCGGACGTGCTTCGAACCTGACGTTTCTAAAAGTTCCTTTACCGGGAATCGTGACGCGCGGCACGAGATAGTTGACTTCTGTTAGATAGCCTACGCCCCAAAGCAATCTGATCGCCGACGTTTCCGATTGAGCTTCTTTACCGATCTTCACAACCCACGTGCGACCCGAACCATCGCGCACTTCAAACTTTTTCGAGTAGCCGCCCTTCTGCTCTTTGATAAACGTGATGCGCCGCAGATCGGGACGCATCGCCGCGCCGCCAGGGCCGAGGAAAAGATCGCGCGATGAAATGTCGGCCGGTCGCTGCCAAAGAATCGGCGTTCCAGTCGGAACCGCTTTCTTCTTTTTGGATTTAGCGAGACCGGTATCAATCGAGGTGAGGCTTACCAGTAATGCCAGCAGAACCAGCATTCGAAGCTTCTTTGTTTTGTGCATTGTTCTCTCCGCCGCTAGAAGTGCTGCCTGGGGGTGCCGAGGGAGAGGGATGTCGGGGCAGGATTACAGGTTCAGTGCTGAATTCCTGTAATCCTGTAGTTAGTCGATCGAGTGCCCGATGAAATAGACCTGGCTATCAAACGAGTCGCCGAACGATTCGGCGCCGCGCGCAATCGGAGCGTAGCTTCCATCGGGTTGTAGCTCACGCGCCTTTGTATTGTCGGTGAGGTACGCATCAAGTAACACGTCCCTCAGATAGCGTTTCGACTTTGAATTAATTACCGGCGCAACTACCTCGATCCGGTGTTTCAGATTTCGAGCCATCCAGTCGGCACTGCCGATGTAGACTTCATCGTCACCGCCATTTGAAAACCAAAATACGCGGCTGTGCTCGAGAAAGCGTCCGACCACGCTGCGCACCGTGATGTTCTCTGACAAGCCAGGGATGCCCGGACGCAACGTGCAGATACCTCGCACGATCAGATCCACCTGCACGCCAGCCCGCGAAACCTCGTAAAGCTTCTCGATAACTTGCAGGTCTGCGAGACGATTAAACTTCGCGATGATATGTGCCGGCCGTCCCGCGCGCTTGTGTGCTATCTCACGATCAAAGAGCGCGTTCAGTTTCTCGCGCATATTCACCGGCGCCACCATCAGTTTTCGATATTCTATTTGTTCCGAGAAGCCGGTCAGGTAGTTGAAGAGTTCAGTGGCGTCTCGTCCGACTTCGTCGTCCGCGGTAAACAGTCCGATATCCGTGTAAGTACACGAGGTTGTCGGATTGTAGTTACCGGAGGCGATATGGACGTAGCGTTTAAGTGCGTCACCTTCGCGCCTGATCACGAGCGTGAGCTTGCCGTGAGTTTTCAGACCCAATATGCCATAGACCACGTGCACGCCCGCCTCATCCAGCTTGCGAGCCCACTCGATGTTGTGTTCCTCATCGAAGCGAGCTTTTAACTCGATGAGAGCTGTGACCTGTTTGCCCTGCTCGCTGGCCCTGATCAATGCCGGCGGAATTGGTGACTCCGGACCAGTCCGGTAGAGACAGATCTTGATGGCAACGACATCCGGATCTTCAACCGCCTGGTTGATGAACCCGGTTACACACTCGTAAGAATCGTACGGGTGATGCAGCATGCGATCCTTCTCTCGAATCGCGTCGAAGATGGTGTCGTGCTCGTTGTACCACTCGGGCACTGATGGCGTGAAAGGAGCGTCTTTCAAGTCAGGCCGATCGCAGTCATACAGTTCCATCAGGTCCTGAATGTGGAGCGGACCATCGAAAACGTAAACGTCGTCTGGTTCGAGGTCGAGCGAAGTGGTCAAATACTCGACCATGTCAGGCGGCATGTCCGGAGAGATTTCCAGACGCACTGGCGTACCAAACCTTCGCTTGCGCAGTTCCTGCTGAATCAAACTGAGTAGATCTTCAGCTTCTTCCTCCCTGATCTCGATGTCGGCATCGCGGGTGACGCGGAAACGATGGCAAGGACCGGGATTCATACCAGGAAAGAGCGTCTGGATGTTCGCTTCAATAATCTCTTCGAGCAGCACAAAGCGAGATTTGGACGAACCAATCGGTACCAATCGTGGAACGACTGACGGAACCTTGATTCGCACAAACCGCGACTCCTCGCGTTTTCTCCGTCCTTTAAACCTCACGCCGGTCGGTGCGTGAACCATCAACCCGATGTTGACGCTGAGCGGAGAGATGTAAGGAAACGGGTGACTCGGATCGACCGCCAGCGGGGTCAGTACCGGAAACACCTTTTCCGTGAAGTAGTCTTTAAGACTTTCCTTCTCATGATGCGACAACGATTCGTAGGGAATCAGTGATAGTCCCGCTTCTTTCAGTTGCGGCAAGACTTCATCGCGCAAACAGCGAGCCTGCTCCTCGACTACAACAAGGACTCGCTCGCGCGTTTTGGCTAGTTGTTCTGCGGGAGTCAGGCCGTCGGCGGAAACCACACTGACGCTATGTTCCAGTTCTTCCTTGAGACCGGACACACGAATCATGAAAAATTCGTCCAGGTTCGAGGAAAAAATCGAAAGAAACTTCAGCCGCTCGAGTAGTGGGTTTCGATCATCCAGCGCTTCCTCTAAAACTCGCGCGTGGAACTCCAGCAGGCTTAGCTCGCGATTAAAAAACAGGGGTGAGCGCGAAGAGACTGGCTCGATCTCCGCTCGCTTGGGGAATTCGTGAATTCTGGTTTGTTGTTTGACAACTGTTGACATACTTTTTTCCAGGATCGCTTAAATCAATATGTTCGGGAGAGCTCCCGACGATCTTCGGGCAATCGTCTTCAAAGACTTCGCATTCCAGGCACAAAAGACATGCCGACGCGATAGGATTTGGCAAGCACTGTTCCAACGGCAGTACGAAGCCTATCCAGTAGTTAAAAGTTGCTCTTTACAAAAGTTAACCATTTTGTTGCGAAACATATTTGGAGCGGCGGTGTATGGAATTCGTGCTGGAAACGTCTAAACCTGCTCGGTCACAACTGTAGGGACGGCCCTCCGTGGCCGCCCGTGCGTTCGTTTTATCAATGGCGGGCGGCCACGGTGGGCCGCCCCTACAATTGCGCCCAATGAGTAAAATTGCAACCACGGGCACTTTCGAGCGTTAGACCTCCCGTCGAAGCAAACCGGCAGACGATGAGTCGCATCAGTAGCAGTGCATCGGATTGGTGGAAAAGTTTACCGTTTGAGCGTCTATTTTACAGTAGGCGTTTCATTGACACCCTAAAAAATCGTGTGGTAACCTCCAACGTGATTGGCTCCGTTAGTGAGTCCTGTAGTATCCAAGTCATAGAGGGGCCGATAGATACCGCACATAACAAATGCAGCCGCTTGTGACTTTCGAGTCGCTCGAAGGTCGCATCAAGCATTGAAGGAGAACGACGTATTGATGTCAGCGAGCTTCCCTCGTTTGATGGCCCGTGTGGCTTTACTAACGGCGCTCGTCGCTTCAGCGGCAAGCAGTTTTGCACAGATTCCCGTAGCTTCATCTGCTCGATCGATCCCAACCGAAGTTGAACAGTCTGAAGGTCGGATCAACCAGATCATGACGCGTGCGGAAGATCACTTCCGCAGAGGCAAGCTCAACCTCGAAGATAACAAGCGCAATCAGGCGCGCGAAGAGTTCGACAAGGCAGTCGACTCGATTTTGGAGTCGGGGTTTGACGTCAGAGCCAGCCAGCGCTTGCAGACTTACTACCTCGAGTTAGTTGAACGCATTTATCGTGAAGAAGTGCCGCTGCAACAACAGCCAGCCGCACCCAGCGCTGTAAACACCCAACTGGTTGCGCAGACCACGCAGGATCCTGCAAGTCAAAAAACTCCCACCCCGCCGCAGATCGGTTTTCACGATCAGAAGTTTGAACCTTCGCCGCTCGATGAGTTGAGCAAGTTGGTTTTGACTGAACGCGAAAAGGAAGTTTCCAGTGAAGATCTGCTGGCGTTGGAACAGGCGCAGCGAAACGTCGGTTTCTCGTTTACTCTTAATCCATTAATTCAGCAATACATCAATTATTACCAGGGCCCGCGTGGTCGAGCCACGATGGAGAACGGACTGCGCCGCTCCGGGCAGTTCATGAAGCTCGCGCGAAAGATATTCGCCGAGGAAGGCGTGCCGCTCGATATCACCTGGTTGGGTCAGGTCGAGAGCGCCTGGAAACCGAAAGCGGTTTCGTGGGCAGCGGCCTCTGGATTGTGGCAGTTCATTCCCAGCACCGGTCGCATGTACGGCCTGCGCCAGAATGCATACATCGACGAGCGGAACAGTTATGAGCAGGCGACTCGTGCTTCAGCTCGTCACTTGAAAGACCTTGCCAAGCGTTACAACGGCAACTGGGAACTCGCGATGGCTGCGTACAACACAGGCGCCGGCAACATTGATCGCGCCATCTCGCGAGCGGGCACTGCCAACTTCTGGATGATCTATCCGTACATCGCACAGGAGACACGCAACTACGTTCCCAACATCCTTGCCGTGATCCTGATCGCTAAGAATCCAGAGGGCTACGGATTCAAGGGAATCAAGCCGGACGCGCCGATGTCGTATGATGTGGTTCGGGTTCCGACAGCTACGAGTTTGCAACTCGTTGCCGACGCGACGGACACGAGCGTCGATCACATCCGCGCATTGAATCCGGAGTTGAAACGCGATGTGACGCCACGCGGTGACAGCTACGACGTGCGCATACCGGCTGGCCGCGCGAAACAGTTTGCCTCGCTGATTCAGAGAATCTCTCCGGATCGACGTGAGACAGCACGAGTGATTTCAGTGGCTCCGGGTGAAGACTTCCAGAGTGTTGCGAATCGAACCGGCATCAACGTCGCTCAACTTCAGGTCATGAATAGTGGCGTGGATTTGAAGTCGACGACAAAACTCGTGGTTCCGAATAGCGCCGTCAAACTTACCAAGTGGGTGAGAGCGACTGCGCGGTCTGATGCTGATGCGGCTGCACCGGCTGGAATCGACAAAGTTCGCGCGCGCAAGGGCGATACGATCGCGAGAATTGCAGCGGCTCGTAATCTCGACGCGAATGATGTTGCACGTCTGAACGGTATTCCGGTCAATGCTGAACTTCGTGCCGGTCAGGAAATAAGAATTCCATCGTCAACGACTGCACCCTCGCGCCGTCGTTAAGGCATTGCCAATTGCCAATTTCCGATTAGCTTTTCTTCGCAATCGGCAATCGGCAATTGGCAATCAGTAGTAACTTAAACCTCATTCTCAAAAAGTTAGGAGCCGCCTCACATGCTCTTTCGCACACTCTCCGCAGCCGTCTACGGCATAGACGCTGATCTCGTAGATATCGAAGTCAATCTAACCCCGATTCGTGGCGAGACTGATCAAGCGCCACCAGTCACCATTGTCGGGCTGCCTGACGCAGCCGTGCGTGAATCGCGCGAGCGCATACGTGCGGCGATTCAAAACTGCGGCCACTTCTTTCCATTTCAAAAGACCACGATCAATCTCGCTCCGGCAGACGTGCGCAAGGAAGGCGCGAGTTTTGATCTGCCGATCGCTTTGGGGATTCTCGGCGCGAACGGTGATCTCGCCGAACAGTACAACTTGATCCACATGCTTTGCGTCGGGGAGCTCTCACTCGATGGCCGCGTGCGGGCGATAAAAGGCGCGCTGCCGATCGCGATGCTGGCGCGCGAAGGCTCGATCCGTCATTTGATACTCCCTGAGGAGAATGCAAAAGAAGCGGCGGTCGTCTCGGACGTCAATGTCTATCCAGTCGCGGATCTGCGCAGTGCCGTGAAGCTTGTGGCTGATCTGCGTTCGTCAAATCCGCCAGCGCCGATGAAGGTTGATGTCGCCGGAATACTCGGACGAACAGGACACTACAACGTCGACTTTAAAGAAGTTCGCGGGCAGATGTCGGCAAAGCGAGCTCTTGAGATCGCGATTGCGGGCGCACACAACATTCTACTCATTGGACCACCCGGCTCAGGGAAGACGATGCTCGCGAAACGCTTGCCCACAATCATGCCTCCACTGGAGTTTGACGCCGCTTTGGAGTTGACGAAGATTCACTCCGTCGCTGGTTTGACAGGACGTGCGGGTCTCGTTACCGAACGTCCTTTCCGTGCGCCTCATCACACAATCAGCGATGCCGGGCTGATTGGAGGTGGTAGTCTCCCGCGACCTGGAGAAGTGTCACTGGCGCATCAGGGCGTGCTCTTTCTTGACGAGTTGCCGGAATTCGATCGCAGCGTGCTCGAAGTGCTGCGACAACCGCTTGAAGATCAACGCGTAACCATCAGCCGCGCTTCGATGTCGTTGACGTTTCCGGCTTCGTTCGTGCTGGCGGCTGCAATGAACCCTTGTCCTTGTGGCTTTTGGAATGACCCAACGCGAGAATGCCGCTGCTCACCGACTCAGATTCAACGTTATGTCGGTCGCATCTCAGGACCCCTTTTGGATCGGATCGATATTCACATCGACGTGCCGGCGGTAAAGTTTCGCGAGTTGCGTGGAGAGACTTCACCCGAAACCGACAGTTCGGCAGTCATACGCCAGCGCGTGATCAAAGCACGAGAACGGCAACAGCATCGCTTCGCTAGCGAGAAGATCTTTTCAAATGCCGCGATGACGCCGCGCATGATTCGTACTCACTGCCGGATCGATTCGCACAGCGAGAAGATGCTCGAGAACGCAATGCGCCGCCTCGGACTGTCAGCCCGCGCTTACGATCGTATTCTGAAAGTCAGTAGAACCATTGCAGATCTGGAAGGCGCCGAGACGATCAGTTCTAATCACGTTTCAGAAGCGGTTGGTTATCGCTCGTTGGATCGAACATATTGGACATAAGGATCAAGTCGACTCAGGCGATTGAGGTTTTTTGCCGCGCGAGATTGTTCGTCTGCCAGTGATCGAACATCGCACTAAGATGCGGCCCGCATTTAATTAACCAGTTCTTCGTCTTCTATCTCTTGATCCGTTCCGCGACTACCTGTATAGTCGCGCCTCGATATTAAGCCCAGTCCCGAACGACAAGATTTACATTTAACTCAAAGCGACAGTCTTTTCTCCCCAAGGTCCAGTTTTCGTTGATTTAGCTATGACGGCGGCCGATCGTTTACACCGCGATCGCTCCTACGCTCGCCGGCGTCTCGGAACGATTTGGACCGACTCTAACGTCCCATTCAGCACGATTTACCCGAATAATAACGTAGCCCCACTTCAGGAGAGATATTATGAAGACGAATACATTTAACCCCAGTCGATCCCTGACCACATTGTCGTATGGTGCGGTGTTGCTGGCTTTGTGTCTGCTACACCCGGCTGCGGTGAAGGCTCAGTGGACCACACCGGACGCTAACCAAAACATCAACAACACGAACTCAGGGAACGTGGGCGTTAAAACAACGACGCCGGAGTTCCCGCTACAGGTCAATAACGCCAGCGCTAATATTTTAGGCCTGGTTTATACGAACACCCTCAGCCCAACTTCCGGCGCCGGTATTCAATCCCTTACGTCAGACACTCCCGGCGCTGCCGATCAACGACTGGGCTTCTACACTTTTGGTGTTCGAAACGGTGGTACGTCCTATAACCCTATCGCTATTCAAGGATTCTCCAGCCAGGCATGGACGTTGGGTACAGCCCATGGAGGTTTTCTAACGTTTTCCACGACCGCAAATGGTTCGACCACTCGAAGCGAACGCATGCGCATCGACCAAAACGGCAATGTGGGTATCGGCACTACGAATCCCTCCGGTTTGCTGACCCTTCGTGTGCCTGCCGGCGACGTCATTCAGGCATTTTCGAATGCCGGGGGTTCCGCAGGAGAGCTACACATCCGGTACAAGTATGAGTCTGCACTGCACCGCATGGGGTTCTCGGACAGTTTCGGTAATTGGTTATTCTACTCTCAGTATGCATCTCAAAATACCAACGCCATCGGCTACTTCCCCGGAAACGTTGGCATTGGAATCCAGGCTCCGAACTACAAACTCCACGTGCAGGGTGGTTCGATTAATGCGTCGGACGGATTGTGTATTAATGGTGATTGCAAGTCGTCCTGGTCTCAGGTCAGTGGGGGTGGTTCTCAATGGACCACGGCGGCGCCGCACATTTACTACAATACCGGCAATGTTGGGATTGGAACGAGTAGTCCGACTCAGAAGCTTGAAGTTAATGGCGGCGCCTTAATCGGCACGATTTATGGTTCAAGCGCAGCCAGCGGCGCGCTCTCCCTGCAATCAACCTCGAATACTACAAAAGGGACAATTAACATCGGTGTTGATCAAACTACGACCACTAGTATTGGCCAATCGGGAACCCCCGGGAATAAGCTCTTAGTGGCCACTGACCGGTTAATCGTGAACAACGCCGGAGTCCGCGTAAACGGCGCTGCCGACCATGGTGATCTGTCTGTAACCAAGTTGAACCTTGTCAATGCCGACGCGCTGCAATTCCGCACTACCAATCCGAACATCATCTCGAATGGCAGCATGCTATTCACTGTACAAAACCTAAATGGCGACAACGTAAGATTCAATGTTCAGAACAGCACGGTCTCCAACGCTTTCGTAATCGATACGAATGGCAGTACACCGGCAAGACTGCTTGATGTTCGGGATCTTGGGAATAGCCGGTTCATGGTTAGCGGCACGGGCAGAGTCGGCATCGGCACCACCAACCCGACCAAGCCACTCGATGTTGTGGGGGACGTGAATGTGTCCGGAACGATCACCGGCGGTAACATCACAGCCAAATACCAGGACGTCGCAGAATGGGTTGAATCCTCACAAGAACTTTCAGCCGGCACGGTAGTGGTTCTCGACAGCAGTAAATCGAATCAAGTCGTCGCTTCCACACAGGCTTATGACAGTCGTGTTGCAGGTGTGATTTCCCTGCGACCGGGACTCGCATTGGGTGAGGAAGGCGAAGGTCGCGTGCTGGTGGCAACAACAGGCCGCGTGAAAATCAAAGTTGATGCGAGCGATGGGCCAATCGCGATTGGTGATTTGCTGGTAACGAGTGACAAGGAAGGCCTCGCGAAGAAGTCGGTGCCGGTGGAGATCGGCGGCATACGCATTCATCGACCGGGAACCTTGATCGGCAAAGCGCTCGAGCCATTGGCTAACGGTACCGGCGAGATTCTCGTGTTGCTCAGCTTGCAATAGAGTTGGACCAGCAATCGGAGCGTCGTGTTTTTACCCCGTAGAAAGAAATATCTCTCGCGCAAGGCGCAAAGAAAATTTTTTAGACACGGCAGTGCTTTGCGTCTTTGCGCGAGAGATCTTATCGGTATAGATCGTTAGTATGAGGCGTTTTACCCTCGCAACAATTTCTGTTGACAGTGACCCAACATGAGACTAAGATGCCGCGCACATTAATTGTTCTCTCTCTTTAATGTTCGTTTCCTCCGCGATGTTTGTTCAAGTCGCGTAGCGCATAACAAGTCCAGTCAAGGTAAGTAACTCCTATCGATCAAGGGATAGTTTCTCCCCGCGGCTCAGTCTAGTCGATCACTTATCCCGACGTTTCGAATTGTCACTACAAGGGCGTTTTAAACGATCACCTATCAGTGTCTTTTAGGCATTGGACCAATTCTTTTCTGAGTCCATTCCAGCAACAAAAATTATAAACATGGCCCCCTTCAGGAGATGATTATGACAACCATTAAACGAACATTCAGTGGACCACTGACAATTTTGGCGTGCAGCGCATTGTTTGTAACTTTGTTTCTTTTACAGCCGGCAGCGGTAAACGCGCAGTGGACCACCCCTGACGCCAGCCAGAACATCAATAACACCAACACTGGAAATGTCGGTATCGGAACAACTACGCCAACTGCGTTGCTGGAAGTTAAGAAAAGTCAAAACGCGGGGACAAATGTCCTCATCGATAATCCGTTTACTACCGCAGCTAACGTCGCCTTTTCGGGATTGATCTTAAGGCAGTCTGGAGCAAACAGGTTTCACATCGCGTCAATCAACGACAATAACACTACACATTTTGGAGGAGCAGGGGCGGTCCAACTTTGGAATTTCGCCAATGCCCCAATGCTCTTCGCCACGAATAACGCGGAACAGATGAGGATTACGCCTACTGGTTTCGTGGGTATTGGCACGAATGCACCCGATGTAAAACTTCAAGTGCACCACTCGAGCGCGAATACAAACCTGGCGAACCTGGGATTAGCCGATCTCGTATTGGGACTACGCAATACGAGCGCTACCAACGGAAATGTCAGCGTAATAAGTTTTCAGGATGCGGCCGGCTACGGTAACGTTAACATTACCGCCCTCCAGAAGGATCAAACCAACCATGCCGCCGACCTGCTTTTCTTTACCCGCGCAAACACAACCACGTTTGGAGAACGGATGAGAATTACGTCGACCGGTGATGTCGGCGTCGGCACAAGCACTCCAGGTACGAAATTGCACGTGGTGGGAGGCATTTATTCTTCGACCGGGATCGATGCTACTAACAATACCGGATTTCGACTTGTTGTGAGTGGCCCAGGCGATTCCCGTTCAACGTGGACGTACGACGGTGGAACCACAACAGCACGACTGACAAGTCTTACTAATGTAAGAACATCCCTTGGCTCCAACGGTGTCAACGATCGATTGTTCCTGGATCTCTCAGGCAACGTAGGCGTCGGAACTACAACTCCGGGTTACAAACTGGACGTGCAGGGAGGGTCGATCAACACCTCACAGAATTTATGCATCAATGGTGATTGCAAGTCGGCGTGGTCGCAGATTGCCAGCCAGTGGGCCAATGGGGCCAGTAGCATTAACTACGGTGGCGGCAGCGTCGGTATAGGCATTACTTCACCTCTCTACAAACTGGATGTCAATGGCGGAACTAACGGTTTTCGTGCGAAGTCCTCATCTGTGTTATCGACCGATACTATTGCGACATTCGAGAACAACAGCGCCATTCAGATGATCGTGCGAGCCAATGGGAATGTCGGCATTGGCAACACCAGTCCGACAGAAAAGCTGCATGTCACTGGAAACATCAAGGTCTCAGGAAACATCGACGTCGGTGGAAACATCAACGCGAAGTATCAGGACCTGGCCGAATGGGTTGAATCCTCACAAGAGCTTCCCGCGGGAACAGTCGTAGTCCTCGACTCCAGTAAATCCAATCAGGTAGTTGCCTCGACCCAGTCTTACGACAGCCGTGTTGCGGGTGTGATTTCGCCCCAGCCGGGAATAGCACTCGGTGAGCGAGGCGAGGGCCGCGTGCTGGTTGCGACTACCGGACGTGTAAGAGTGAAGGTGGATGCGACGAATGGTCCAATTCAAATTGGCGATCTATTGGTGACAAGCGACAAAACAGGCTTCGCGATGAAGTCAGTGCCGGTCGAATTCGGCGGTAGACGCATGCATCTCCCCGGAACACTGATTGGCAAAGCACTCGAGCCGTTGGCACAGGGCACTGGAGAGATTCTGGTGCTGCTGAGTCTGCAGTAACAAACCGACAATCTGTAGACCCGAACTAACATCATCGTTCTCAAGGAGCACTTCGATGTCATCCTTTCTTTCCGCGCTATTGATAATCTCATTGTTGTTGACTTCCGCTCCTGCTGCGCCACAAACCATAATGACGCTTGCAAGGGAAACGACCATCAGCTTCACGTTTTGGTATCACCAAAGCGGTGTAGCGAAGTTGCTAAATGGTCAGGGCTCCGGCGACGCGAAAGAACAGGAAAAACAAGCAGAGCGTGACGCAAAAGTCAGCCGGCTTGAGATTTTCCCGAAAGATGTGACCGCAGACCCTGGTGAGCGCGTGAGATTCGCGGCGGTCCCATACGATGCCGAAGATAATCCAATCGGCGGCGGTAAAGTCGTCTGGAGTGGGCAGGGGGCCACGCCCTCGCAGCGCCTGCGCATCTCTCAGGCTGGAGAGTTCGAAGCGATGACGCCCGGGACCTTCAGGATTATCGCGCGATTCAGAGGGTTTACAGATCAAGTAACGGTGACTGTCCGCGACAATCCCAGGCGAAACTTGAACGAGAAACCCACCGGAACACGTGAGATTTCAACGCGTAATAATCCGGCGGAGATTGCCTCAATCACAGATAGGAAAAATTCAGAGAGAGGTAGCAGCCTCCCAGCCAGGGGAAGCCGTGGAAGTAACGGCAGTCATACTAACAGGCGAGCGCATGCCGCTAAGACCGCCGGACCACGTGGACCAAAGGCGGCGCCGTTGTTTCTCAGCAACGGTTGGGATGACACTAATTACTGGTCGGCCGATGATCCTGGTAACGGTGTAGGCGATCCTCCCTCTGCCCCACCTAACAGTGCCGCAGGCAGCGGCAACTTTCAGTTCACTGCGCCGGTGCTGAGTTTAGCTGGGCGCGGCAGCAGCCTCTCACTTGCCCTCTCATACAACTCCCGTTTGTGGAATAAAGCAGGCACTGCAATCAATTACGACAACGATCGCGGCTGGCCTGCACCGGGATTCAATTTGGGTTTGGGCAAATTGCTTGGCATCACAATCAACAGCGGCTGCATGCTGATCGATCCTGACGGCACGCGACACAGCTATACGGGCACGATTACGTTCTACAGTTGGGGCACCGTCGGAGTCATGCGTACGATCGACGGCTCGTTCATTGATTACACGTATCAGACGGGCACTAACGGCGTCATCACGTGGGCTCAGGCGAAATATCCAAACGGCACAGTTATAAACTACGGCGCTTATTCCCAATCCGGTGGAGGAGTTTTCCCTACTTCCATTGAAGATGTTAATGGCAATATCGTCACCATTACCTACGTAAACAACCAGGGCCCACGCATTCAAACAATCACCGACACGGCAGGCCGGGTAGTCAGCTTCCACTACAACTCCAACAACCTGCTAACCGCAGTCACCGCTCCGGGTTTAAGCGGCGCCAGCCGCACACTAGTCCGATTGCACTATCACCAACAGACGCTGAACTACGGCTTCAATGGACTCACCGCTTCAGCTCGCGACTTCTCTCCGTGGTTGGTTGACGCTATCTATTATCCCGCGACGGCCACCGGTTTCTGGCTGAATGATTCCGACTCGTATTCCAGCTACGGCATGCTCGCCAAGGTGGTTGAGCAGCGAAACATGGGCTTCTCTGCTTCCTCACTCACGGACATGGGCAGCGTCTCGCAAGGCTCTGTCACTCGCAAGCAAGTCTACGATTATCCACTGACACCGGACTACAGCTTAACTGATGCGCCGACTTACCCCTCGATGGTCGAAAGCTGGTCGCGAGACGGCACGAATTTCGACTCGGCGACAACTCTTTATGACGTTCACGAAAACGACAATCCGCGAACGATGACCGTTACGCTGCCGAACGGCACGAAAAACAAACAAGTGTCTTACAACGCGCCGGGCCAATGGAATGACGGCCTGACTTATCACGACGAGACGTACGTCACCGCTGGTCAAGTGCTTCAGAGCAGCGACGTGTCCTGGCAGCAAGGCGCTTATAACTCACCGCGTCCAACGCGCGTCGAAAGAACCAATGAGCTCGGACAGAAAACTGCTCAGGAGTTCATCTACGGCAGCGGCAGCCTTTACAACCAGGTCACGGAACAACGCGAGTATGATTACGGCGGCACGGTACTCATGCGCTCCAGGCGCATGACTTATCAAAACAGTTCTAACTACACGGGTACTTGTAACAGTTCCGGTTGCTTTGGCCGTCACATTTTTAGCCTGCCGTTAAGTGTCGAAGTGTATGCGAGCGATAACGTGACGCGTGTTTCGCGCACGGAGTATCAGTACGACGGACAACCCCTGACGGCGGCGCCTAACGTGGTGATGCACAATCAAGCGTCGAATCCGCACGCGGAAGCGGAAGGTCTTTGTTACTGGGAAAACGACTGGAACGATCCCGATTGCACCGGCAACTGCTTCGAGCTGTCTTGCGATGGTCATTGTAACCAGAACTGGATCTGCCCATACGACTCGTCCACTGACTACCGCGGTAATGTTACGCAAATCACCAGCTACGCCGATGCCGCGGGTCTCACCGGCGCGATCACGGAAACGCGCCGCTACGACGTTACCGGTAATGTCGTGAAGACCTCGACCTCGTGCTGCGAAGAGACCACTTTTAATTACACGGTGGACACGCAGTACAGTTACCCACAATCATCCACCCGCGGCTCAGCGACAAATGCGTTCGCCCAGGTGACTACCAGCGCCGGTTATGATTTTTATACCGGCCGTTCACTTTCAACCAGGGATGCCAATGACCGGCCGTCAAGCACAACTTACAATCCGAACACGCTGCGTGTTACCAGCGAGACCGCACCAACCGGAGCTCACGTTGACTATGCCTATGACGACCTCGCCATGACGATAACGACCACGAGCTACCTGGCTACTGCTGACGGCGGCGGTATCGCGGATAAGAACGTGAAACTTTTGAATGGTCGGGGATTAGTGCGACAGGAACAAATATTGAGCACCGGCAATGTTTGGGATCTTGTCGACACTATTTATGACAATATGGGCCAGGTGTCTCAACAGACACTCCCTTACCGCAGTGGCGACACGAAGTTTTGGACGACCACAACTTATGATGCGCTCGGTCGCACAAAAACCTCGACTGCTCCTGACGGCAGTGTGACGCAAACTTTCTATAACGAAGCGGCACGACCCAGCGTGGCTTCCAGTGCTCCCGGAGACACGACGCGCGTGCAGGATGCCTGGGGGCGTGAGCGCTGGGGACGCACGGATGCAAATGGTCGCCTGGTGGAAATCGTCGAGCCCGATCCATTGGGTGACGGAACCGTTGCGAGCAATGGATTGGTTACTACATATGCTTACAACACACTCGGCAATGTTACGCAAATCAATCAAGGAACAGGACAGACGCGCTCGTTTAAGTACGATAGTTTAGGACGGATGACGGCACAAAAATTGGCTGAAATGAGCGCTACGCTTAATGACGCTGGAACCTACGTGCAATCGGGCTCATGGAGTAACGTATTCACGTACGATGGTCGCTCAAACCTGATTTCCCAAACGGACGCGCGCGGCGTTAAGACGATCTACAGCTACAACAACGATCCTTTGAATCGCTTGCAATCAGTTTCGTGGGACACGAGCGGTTTTGGCGATACAGGTAATCCGATTTTGCCGGCAGCGACTGTTACGTACAGTTATCGCGTGAAGACCTTAGGCACAGACCTTTTAGATGTTACGCAACTCGCCAGCGTCGCCGTATCAGGCGTGAGCACTGAAAGCTACAGTTACGATAGCGAAGGGCGGGTGTCTGCGAAAACTCTGACCCTGAGCAGCCGTACCTCATATCCATTCGTGACTGACTACATTTACGATTCGCTCGATCGGATCAGAGATGTGCGTTATCCCGCGGAATATCTTAACGGCGGCGCGCGCAAATTGGTGCATCGCGATTTTGACGTTGCAAGCCGTCTGAGTGGTTTGACCTTCGATAGCCAAACGTTCGCCTCGAACATTGTCTACAACGCGGCGGGTCTAACGAGTTCACTGAGCGTGGGCACCGGCACGAACCAAGTCAACGAGAGCTACGGCTACAATGCCCAGACAGGCTTACTGGATAGTCAAACCATTACGCGCAACGGGTCAACACTGCTCAATCTTTCCTACGATTATGCCGGCGCTAATGGCAAGCGTACGGGCCAGCTCGTAAAAATCTTAAACAACTTAAACCATAACAAGGATCGCGGCTACAGTTATGACGCTTTGGGACGACTGAAGCAGGCGACGGGTGGCCCGGCGGCCAGTCCGCTTTGGACTCAGAACTACACGTACGATCGCTACGGCAATCGCACTGCCGTTTCGGCAAGCGGTTTCTCAGCAAAGAATGAGCGCCGCACTACAGAATCGCCGAGAGACTTGCTTGCAAAGAACACATTCGAACTCCCGGCGTTTCTCCACGATGATACAAAGTCAGTGTCAGACTCGCCTCTCATGCTTCGAGGCGCTGAAACGGACGCGAACGCGAACAATCTCAGCACCCCGCCTTCGCCGTTCCAGAGCGGGCCGCCCACTTTCACGGACGATCCGTTGGTTGCAGGAACGACGCTGGTGAAAGCGCTCCACGTCACGGAGCTACGCGATGCAATCAATCTCCTCAGAATCCGTGCTGGCATTGCAACGGTGTCATGGGCTGAGGCCGTGAGCACCGGAGTATTGATTAAAGCGTCACACATCACCGAAATGCGCACGCGCCTGGGGGAAGCAAGAACGGCGTTAGGACTATCGCCGACCAGCTATACAGATCCAAGCCTCACGGTAGGAACCCTGGTGAAGGCTCCGCACATTCAGGAAATTCGTGACTCGCTGAAGGCTGCCTGGAATGTGTCATCACAAATATCGCGCGACGGCCACGCGTCTCTCTCTTACGAAACTGCGTCCAATCGTATCACCACTGCCGGCTTCGCT
Organism: Pyrinomonadaceae bacterium; assembly: GCA_025922875.1. GTDB lineage: Bacteria > Acidobacteriota > Blastocatellia > Pyrinomonadales > Pyrinomonadaceae > PSRF01. Next base: position 19,224 of record JAICGZ010000008.1, on the reverse strand, counting down.
TACGATGCGGCTGGAAATCAGGTGCGTGCTCTCGTGCCGGGTGGTGGCACAGTGTCACAGCGCTATCAATATGACGCAGCCAATCGCCTGGTGAAGGTCAAGACCGACGACGGCAATACAGTGCTGGCGACCTACACCTTCGGCAATTCGCGGGACAGATTGATGGCGGAAGAAGGAAGTTCGCGCACTTACTATGTTTGTGACGGTGGCGCAACTATAGCTGAGTATGTTGAGAGCGGTGGTTCGACTACGCCCGCCTGGTCTAAGTTTTATGTCTATCACGGGGTCCGCCTGCTTTCCACCTTGACGCCGAACGGCAGTGGGGGTGAGGCAGTTGAATTTCACCATCCGGACCGATTAGGGACGAGGGTGGTGACTAACCCGGTCACCGGCGGTTCGTTCGAACAGGTGGCACTGCCTTTCGGCGTCGCTTTAACTGGAGAATCGACCGGCGCGACGAATAGACGATTCACTACCTACGACCGCAGTGAAACTACCCGTCTTGATTACGCCTACAATCGTACTTACGACTCGCAACAAGGCCGCTTTACGCAGGTCGATCCGATCGGTATGGATTCAGTCGACCTTGCGAGTCCGCAGACTTTGAATCTATATGCGTATTGCGCAAACGATCCGATCAATGCCATGGATCCGAGTGGGCTCGGGTTGATCAGTTTCTTCAAGAAGCTCTTTCGCGGGATTGCCAAGATCCTATCGAACAAGTGGGTCCTGTTGATTGCCGGCATCGTCCTCGGTGCGTTCGCTGGTCTGGGCTTCTACTGGGCATTTGCCCTGGCGCCGGCCACCCAAACAGTGAATGGATTCTTTCTAGGGTTGGGGATTGCATTAGCCGCAATGTCCGCAGCTCTGATTGTGGGCGCGTTTCATCAGGGGTTCCTCCGGGTGGTTAGAACTATAGGCAGCATTGCGTCCACGGTCCAGGGCATTGCCGGAGCAATAAGTGGCGTGCTCAATGGAGGTATAACGGGATCGCCACCGTGGAACCCGGAAGGCGGTTCTGGAATTGGACCAGTATCCAACTTCCAGTGTGTAGGCGCCGGATGTAGACGGCGCCGGCGGCCCGGTCTCTATCAAACCGTCAATCAGGCAGCCATTGCCGCCTTGAGGGCTTGGAATTGGGTGTCAATCGGCGTCGATCTGGAGTACGCTGGTAGCATTTGTGAGTCTGCAAATGGAACCCTAACCTACACCGCTCCGTCACCTGGCACCGCCAGTAGCTCTACGCCCAGTCCCTGTGGTGCGGGCCTAACGCGGGTGGGAACTTATCACACGCACGCCGCAAACAATCCGCTTTATGATAATGAACACTTTTCGCCTCAGGATCGGATTAATGCGAATAACAGAAGTTTGGCGGCCGGTCACCTGGTGCCCAGCTTCGTTGCCACGCCGAGTGGTGTTATAAGGAGGTTTGACCCGGCGGTTATCTCTAACTCCACGAGGGGCCGTATTACTACATTCAGATCGAGGACACCCATATCAGCACCATCACCTTGAAACACGCACGAGCCGGAGCCGTCTTCCTGGCACTGGTTTCACTTTTGACTCAGTGCCAACGAGCTACTAGTGTGCCCAAAGCTTCCGACGTTGCTATGCAGCTTAACGCGACTAAACCGGAGGGTGACCCATTGGAGATTCCCGTCGAAATAAAATTAAATGGGGAGTATCTGAAAGCCTTCGTGGCTGCCTACTCATCCTTCAAGGATGACCCTCTTATTCCCGATCAGAAGAAACAAATTGAGAATTACCAGATTGAGTTTAGGCAACGAGGTGATCTGTATTTTGTGCTCTTCCTTGCCAAACGAAAGTCCACCGAACGAGAACTTGAGGGAGGAGAGTCAGAACTGGGAAAGGATGTGATGTACACCATCAGTAAAACTGACTTTAAAATCGTCGACAAGAAGTTTTACAAGTAGCGCCAGCGTAGCTTCGACACCTTTACTAAAGTGGCGGGTACTAAAGTGGCGGGACGAGAAATCCCTGCTTATAGATTTGTTCTACATACCTGCATTCGCCACTGCGCCAGACCAGCTTCATGAATGGCCTCCGGTGCTACTTCCTTTAAGACACTTGTCATCTCTACACCTCTTCCCCTATCCTTCAACCCAGCCGTAGAAAAGTTATCGATTCGGCTGGGAAAATCACTATTTTTAGGGTCGGGTAAGGCAACGACGCGCGCAAAGCGCCGCATCACAAGCCGCGTTGAGGGTACTGGACCTTCGCACCGCATCCCCACGCGGGCGTTCTGAGGAACAGTGCTGCTCCCTTGAAATTCGCGGAAGCGTGAGAATCGTGCCACACGAGGCGGAAGTTTGTGAGATATCTTCCGAACTTGCCCGAGCAGTGAACACGTGACCGCAGCCGAAACCGAGACACCGCAAACGACAGATTATGAGCTGGCGCAGAAAGCCGCCCAGGGCGATATGGGAGCTTTCGAAGAGCTTTACCAGCGTCATAATCGTCGCGTCTACTCACTCTGTTTGAGAATGACCGGCAACGTCTCGGAGGCCGAAGATCTCGCACAGGAGGTCTTCATTCAGCTCTTTCGAAAAATCGGTAGTTTCCGGGGTGAGTCCGCTTTTACTACCTGGCTGCACCGGCTCACCGTCAATCAGGTGCTCATGCATTTCCGCAAACGTGGCGTGCGCATGGAGCAGACGACTGAGGACGGCGAAACGCCGACCCAGATAGTAAAAGGGACAGAAAACCCCAATGCCATGCCCGTAGTTGACCGTATAGCGCTCGATAAGGCTATCGCTCAACTGCCGCCCGGTTATCGGACGGTTTTTACGCTTCACGACATTGAAGGGCATGAACACGAAGAAATCGCCAGGATGTTGGGGTGCTCGGTAGGAACATCGAAGTCGCAATTACACAAAGCGAGAATGAAATTGCGCGGGCTTCTGAGGCAACAGAAATCGAATGAATAGCCTCGAAGCTAAGGCCAGCGAATGTGTTTGTCGCGCTTGCCGAGCTTCAAAACGCAGTCTTCCCTTGATTGATGGCAACCGAAAGGTTCTGTCCGGAGACAGTTTTAATCGAATTGTGCGCACTTATGAGACAGAACGAAGGTGGTAAGAAATGACCTGCGAGACATGTCAGGAACTCATCCATGATCTAATCGACGGCAGCATTAGTGGCAGCGATGAGTCCTCTCTCTATACGCATCTGAAACAGTGTTTGGATTGCGAAAGTGTTCGCCAGGATCTGGCATCGATCGTGAGCTTTTGCCACACGCAACGCGGCCATTACGAAGCGCCGCCAAACGAACACGCGCTGTGGCTGCGCATCCGGAATGTGATCGAAGCGGAAAGACCCGGCGTGGTCGTCAGTAACTCTGAACCGCCGCGTTCGTTTCTTGGCCAGTTGATGGGACGCAGTTGGGAACTGTCGTTGCCGCAGTTGGCCGCCTCCGCAGTGGCGATCGTCTTGTTAGTTTCGCTGATGACAGTGGTCGGGCTGCGTCGCTGGGGTGGTTATGCAGTAACGCCGGCGACTCCTGCGCAGGCTGAAGCTTCGAATGTGAACGATCGCGTGTGGCAACGACGCCAGGTGATCAATTACTGGAATCAAAGAGTTGAATTAAACAAGGCGCGCTGGAGCGCTGATATGCGGGAGACTTTCGATCGCAACATGAAAGTCATCGACCAGACGGTCGCCGATTCGCTCAACGAATTGAATCGAAACCCACACGATGAGGTTTCGGAGCAGATGCTCAACGAAGCGTTGAACGACAAGCTCGCGTTACTCAAAGAGTTTTCTGATTTGTAATTGTTTTGATTAGAAGCCCCACGTTGATGAAAAGCAGATTACTAAACAGGCGCCCATCAGTTCGCGCCGGCGTCCTGGCAGTTGGTGCGCTCCTCGCATTAGGGTCGCTGTCCTTCACGGTTCAAGCGCAGCAGCAACTTTCCAAACGCTATCCGGCGGGTAAAAATGTCCGCATCGAGTTGAAAAACATCTCGGGCACTATCGTCGTCGAGGCGTGGAATAAAGATGAGATACGTCTTTCGGCAACCTGCGAATCGAAGAACGCTCACGTTGTTCCCAGGCAGATCGATCAAAGTCTCGTCGTCGATGTGATGAGTGACAATCGCGGCATTGGCGATGTTGGCGATATCAATTTCAAACTACAAGTTCCGGTTAATTCATCGGTCGATCTCGAAACGCGTCGCGGCAACATTAGTGTAGCCAACATTCGCAGTGGTTTGGTCCGGGCACACGTTTCATCTGAAGGCGACATCGAGCTGACTAACATTAGCGCGTCGCACGTAATCGCAAAGAACGTCATTGGAAATATTTTCTTTGACGGTGAGTTTTCAAGCGGCGGCACTTACGAGTTCAAATCCAGCAAAGGCGACATCACGATTCGAATACCCGGCAACTCAGCTTTCCGCCTGGTGGCTGCATCGCCGGCGCGGAAGATCGCGTTGGGCGATTTTTGGAACAATGGTTTCAAGACGCAGGACGGACGAAGATACGTCGGCGATGTTGGCGACGGCCGCTCATCTGTGTCAGTCACCAACTTCAGCGGTCAGATCACGTTTTTGCGAAGGTAAGCACCTCGCATTTTGATGGCAAGTTACTGATTGGGGACGTTGCGGTCAGGCAACGTCCTTTTTTTGTTTTCGATTAAGGTAAACGCACGGTACTATTGCGTCTCATGGCTAAATTGAAAGCTCTTCTTTTCATAACAATCTTTTTAGTTTCTGCTTATCCTGTTTGTCCTCAAAAGGCTGTCGTTCCGGATATCCAACTGTTGACGCGCACGACTACGCGGCGTGAGACGCGGCGTTTCTCTTACGGCGGAACAGTAACTTTGATCGGAGCTCCGCGAGGTTCAGTAACAGTTGAAGGCTGGCCGCGCAATGAAGTTGAACTGACAGCCAATATCGAGCTCAAAGCGCCTACCGAAGCTGACCTGGACCAACTCGCATCGGTGAACAGTTTTGTGTTCGACGAAGATTTGAATCACCTGAGCGTGCTCACGACGGGCACGCACGATCGCGCGTACATGAAGCGGTCTGCGAAAAAGTTTCCGAAGAAGCTGCTTAATTTGCCGTGGAAGATCGACTATCGTCTGCGCGTACCATTGAATACGGATTTGGAAATAAATGCGGGCCATGGATCGGTAAAGCTTTCGGGCGTCGAAGGCGCTATGCGCATCAGCGCTACGGAGAGTGAGACTGCACTTACGCTCACGGGCGGCACTGTTTCAACCACTGTCACGGCAGGCGCGATCACGTTGACCATCCCGTCGCGGAGTTGGCGCGGCGGCGGCGCAGATATTCGCATTGCATCCGGAACTATAAACGTCGAACTGCCTCCTGGTTTTAGCGGCGACATCGACGCTGAAATTCTGCGCACCGGTAAGATCGTGAACACTTACGAGGGACTCGAGTCGCGCGAGAAACCCGGGTTAACGGAACGCACCGTCCGCGCCCGCGCCGGTGCAGGTGGAGCGTATTTCAAGTTTACGGTTGGCGACGGTACGGTGAATATTCGGAAGGCAGGAACGTAGATGAGTATCAAATCAGACAAATGGATCCGCATGATGGCCAGCGAGTACCGGATGATTGAGCCTTACGAGCCGGGCCAGGTAAAACAAGTTGATGGCAAGCGAATCGTTTCTTACGGAACGTCGAGCTACGGCTACGACATTCGCTGTGCGGATGAGTTCAAACTCTTCACCAACATCAACAGCACCATCGTCGATCCGAAAGAATTTGATGAGAAGAACTTCGTCGACATCAAAGGCGATTCGGTAATCATCCCGCCGAATAGTTTCGCCCTCGCTCGCACGGTCGAATACTTCCGCATCCCTCGTAACGTACTCACGATCTGTCTCGGAAAAAGCACCTACGCGCGCTGTGGAATTCTTGTGAACGTCACACCGTTCGAACCGGAGTGGGAAGGCTACGTCACGCTCGAGTTCTCAAACACCACACCTCTGCCCGCGAAGATCTACGCCAACGAAGGCGTCGCACAAGTTGTGTTCTTCGAATCCGACGAGGTCTGCGAAACCTCCTACAAAGACCGCGGCGGCAAGTACCAGGGCCAGCGCGGCGTCACCCTGCCAAAGATGTAGAACGTTCAAGCCACAAAGAGGCACAAATGACAACCACAGTCGATGTTCTTCGCTTCAAACAGCTTGATTCGCGTGCGATCCTTCCAAGGCGCGGGAGTGCGTTGGCGGCGGGGTTGGATGTTTGTTCGATTGAGGATTTGAGCATCGGGCCGAAGCAAAGGGTGATGGCGAGGACGGGATTGGCGGTGGCGATACCGCCGGGGTTTTATGGGCGTATTGCTCCGCGATCGGGGTTGGCGGCGAAAAATGGGTTGGATGTGCTTGCCGGTGTGATAGATTCTGATTACCGGGGCGAGCTTTGCTGCTTGCTCTACAACACCAGCGATGAAGTTATCAACCTCCCTGCCGGAAGCAAGATTTGTCAGTTGATCATCGAACAGATCATCACCCCAGAAGCAGCGTGGGCCAGCGATTTGGATGAGACTGCTCGCGGCGCCGGCGGGTTTGGATCGACGGGTTAATGTGCTCGAGATTTTAATTCGCTCGACTGATTAATTGGGTCGATGGATTATATTTGTAGGGGCGGCCCTCCGCGGCCGCCCCTGTTTTGCCGCACAATTATTTCGTGGAAGGGGCGGCCCTCCGTGGCCGCCCCTACAAATGTCACCGCATAACGTACGTAAGGCAAACGTCAGAAAAGGGAATTAAAGAGTGAAGTATCAAAAACACGTTTCAGTTCTTCTCGCACTCCTTCTCGTTACATCAACTGCGTTTGGATGGCAGGCGACCGCGCCGATAACGACCCGCTCGCTTTCAGCGACGGAGCAACAGCTAGTCGATAGCATCAGCGTTGAAAGCATCAAAGCCACAGTCAACGCGCTCGCCGCCGCCGACATGCAAGGACGCGGGACCGGTCAACCCGGCGGTGACAAAGCCGCTGCGTATCTTGCAGATCGCTTCGCGAAACTCGGACTCAAACCACTCGGCAATAACAACACCTATCTTCAACCAGTTAAATTCAGAGAAACGCAATTTCTCCCTCAGCCCACATTCGCTTTCGGCAATCAGAACTTGAAATTTCGAGAAGACTTCATCGTCACGCCACCATACAGTGGCGACGAGAACGTCACCGGAAATGTGGTGTTTGTTGGTTACGGCATCGTGCTCCCATTCCTCAAGCGAAACGATCTGGCAGGACTCGACGTGAAGGGAAAGATCGTTGTTTTCCGTCCCGGTCCTCCGCCGGAGATTGGAAAAGACCAGTGGAAGAAAGCAAGTGCCCAACTCAACGTTATGCGTGGACTAATCGCGCGCGGCGCTGCGGCGCTCGTCACCATTGGCGAAGACCTGGAGACTCTGACGTACGCAGAGATTGCGGACTACTTAACCCGTCGTCAAATCGAACCTGAATCACAACAGGAAGCGCCTGACTTTTTACCTCCATTCATCACCGTCAGCGACTCTGGCGCCGATAAGCTCTTTGCCGGTTCCGGATTCACACGAGCAGAAGCCTTCGCTAAAGCGCAAGCAGAGGATTTCACGCCAATCGAGCTCCAACAATCCGCAACCATTACAGTGCGTCTGAAAAAGGGTAAAGGTGTTGGAAACAACGTTATCGGATTGCTCGAAGGCTCCGATCCCAAACTCAAATCGGAAGCCCTGGTCTATTCCGCTCACTACGACGCGTACGGAGTTTCGGCTGACAATCGCATTTATCACGGCGCGGCAGACAATGCTTTGGGAGTGGCTGAGATGCTGGCCATCGCCGAGGCAATGACAAAAGCAGCAACTAAACCACGACGCTCGATAATCTTTATCGCAGTGACTGGAGAGGAGTACGGCGGTTACGGAACAGACCACTGGGTGAAGAACCCAACCTGGAAGATCAAACAAGTCGCCGCTGATCTCAATCTAGACGGTATGGGCACAGAGGTTTATGGACCAGTGAAGGTACTGGTTGGTTATGGAGCGGAACATTCAACGCTCGGCAACTTGTTGACGGAAGTTGCTGCTTCAACCGGCCTCAGTGTTATTCCGGATCCGATGCCGGAGGAGAAGTCGTTCTATCGTTCCGATCATTACTTCTTTGTGAAAAAGGGTATCCCGGCAATGATGATCCTGGGCGCGCCCGGCGGCGCCCGGGAGGCGTGGATCGATCGCTTGAAGAAGTGGACAAAGACAGACTATCACCAACCGACTGACATCGTTCGTCCAGAGTGGGACTGGAGCGGCCCACGCACTGTGGCGTCGGTGATGTTAGTGATGGGATTGCGCATCGCTAACGAAGACAACATGCCGGCGTGGTTGCCGTCGTCGGTTTTCAACCGCGAGCGCGGGACTGACAAGCCTGCCCCCTCCGAGCCGTAAGACAGATTACAAAGACGTAACAGGATTTGCATGATAAATCCTGTTGCATCACGTGAATGGTGTAACCGAAAACGTTGATCGCGTGGCGGCGTTCAGCCTTTTTTCCTCCATCCTGCAATCTTTCCGCAAGACTCCTCCCACAAGTAACACGCCCCTTGCATACATCACTACAGATCCCGGAAAACGTGCGGTTTTTGTGGGGCATTTGTTTCAAGGTGAGTCAGTGGTACGTACCATTTTCAGCCTTCCCCCGCTAACAGGCTCTCCCGGAAAGGCCTGTCCGAGCTGAACGAATACTCGATTGGCACAAAGTTTGACGTGCAGGCCCCAAGTCTGAAGGAGGAGATGAGATGAGGACAATCAGAAAAACAATTTTCACGGCTTTCGTATTAGCGTTGGTGACCGCGGGCATGGCCACTTCCGGCATGGCTCAGTTCGGCGCCAACGACGCCGCTATTAGAGATCTCGTGCGGCGCATTCAAACGCGCACCGACTCTCTACAGCGCGCAGTCCAGAATGCTGCTGATCGAAATAACTACCGGGTCGACGATATCGAACGTTTGATCCTTGATTTCGAGGCTGCGGCAAATCAGCTCGATCGCCGCCTTGGTACACGTCGCGCCGGTACCGCGGATGCGCAAGCACTTTTGGATCGCGGCGCCCAGATCGACAATTTCTTTTCAAACAACCGGCTCGGTTCAGGATCGCGGCGTGACTGGCAGGCGATACGCGCCGATCTCGATCAGCTCGCAAGCTATTACAACTTGAGTGCGTCGTGGGGTTCAGGCAGTGGCAGCGTTGGAAACAATGACTACAACCTGAACGACTTTCAAATGCGGCAGTTGGTAGACCGGCTCAATACGCGCTCCGCAACTTTTAGCCGCAACCTGCGACAGGATCTCAACCGTAGGAACTACAACGATCGGTATCGTCTTGATGAGGTTCGCCAGCAGTTGACCCAGTTTGAGGCCGCTTTGGTCCAACTCCGCAATCGCGTGAATAGCAGGCAGTCGTCATCGTCAGATGCGCGGACCGTGTTAGACCGGGCTGCGTTTTTGAATAACTACATTGCCGATCGCCAGTTGTCGAATCGGACTGAAAATAACTGGAACACGTTGCGGCAGGATCTCGATCGGTTGGCGAGTGCTTTCAACATTGCATGGAATTGGTCGACAGGTTCAGGTGGAGACTCTGCCGCCAGCGGTGATCTGACGGGCACCTTCCGTCTCAACACCAGCCGTGGAGACGACGTGCGCAGAGCCATCGATGATGCGACGAGAACCTTATCCGCAGCCGAGCGGCAGCGGGTTTACGATTCGTTGTTGCGACGGTTCGATCCACCGCAGATGCTCGCGATCGATCGCCGTGGAAACTCGGTAACGATCGCGTCCACGCGTGCTCCGCAGATCAACTTCGTCGCCGATGGCCGCGAGAATGTTGAAACTACGCCGCAAGGCCGTAGTGTTCGGGTTCGCGCATCGCTGTCGGGAGACACGCTGAGCATTACGAGGACTGGCGAGCGTGCCAACGACTTCACGGTAACGTTTGATCCATCGAACGATGGCCGTGAGATGCTCGTAACGCGCACGCTCTACAGCGATCGTTTCACTAATCCGATCACCGTCAGGACTTACTACGATCGGACGTCTGATGTCGCGCAGTTGAACATTTACGACACCAATCGAGAATCTTCGGTAGTTGGTGACGTGGCAACGGGAAGTTTCATTGTTCCAGACGGAACCCAACTCGTGGCGGTGCTCAACAACAATCTATCCACGCAGAACATTAGTGAAGGTGAACGCTTCACGATGACGGTGCGAGGTGGACAGTATGACGGCGCCACGATCGAAGGATCCGTGATCAACGTTGACCGAGGCGGTCGAGTCACCGGTCGTTCGGAGATGACGATGGACTTCGATACCATCCGGATGAGAGACGGCCGGAGCTATCGCTTTGCCGGCATTCTCGAGAGTGTGCGGACGCCGAGTGGAGAAGTGGTCCGCGTTGACAATGAAGGTGCGGTACGCGAAAGCGACCAGACTAACAAGACGGTCACTCGCACAGCCATCGGTACTGCGGTTGGCGCCCTAATCGGCGCGATCGCGGGCGGTGGTAAAGGTGCGGCGATTGGCGCAGTGATTGGTGCAGGCGCCGGCGCCGGTTCGGTATACGTTCAGGGTCGAAATGATCTTGAACTGAATGCCGGAACTGAGGTGACTCTGAGGGCCACTGGTCCAAGGGGTTAACGCCTCGAAGGAGAAGTGAACTACAAAAGAGGCACATAAGTCACAAGATCAGTTTGTGGCTTGTGTGCCTCCTAATTGATTGTGATTGTTGCTGGTTGAGGCAGTCGCTCGACGGTAAGCGTTAATTGCTGGCCTGATTGCACGGGCTGTTTATCAGGAGTTTGGAAAAAGAGAAAGCCCTGGCGGCGCGTGTCGCTGGACGAGAGCGGTGTCTTGAGATCGATTGCATAGGCGCTAAACTCTTTTTCGAATTGCTTACGCGAGTTTGGATTGTAGAGAAAGACTCCGTTTGCCTTCATGATTCGAGAAATAGCACTTTTAGGCGAAAGCAGTTTCCACTCCTTATTTTGACCATCTCGCAAACGAAACCGCGCGCGCTTCACCTCCACCGGAACGCCGCTCTGAAAAGCTAATTCAACACGAACCGCCAGCACGCCGCTGAGCGGGAGATTCGCTTCGAAAAGTTCCTGGCTCTCTTCGTCCGTGAGCAAAGGCGCGACTCGAATAGTCACGCCGCCCGCGTCCGCGCTGCGCGAGTTTGCGGGAAGCGGCGGCAAGTCGGTAACAGGTTTGACCTTGAACAGCGAGCCCGTGCAGGACGTCGACACGAGGGCCACTAAAAGAAAAAGTACGCGTCGAGTCACGAAGTCAATTTAGCATGAAATCCGTGTAATCTGCGGCTTATGTTACTATCTCGCCAAAATCATGATTAGACCGTTTCGTGGGGTTCACCCGCAGATTCACCCAACCGCGTATGTGGAACCCAGCGCTCAAGTAATCGGCGACGTACATCTTGGCGAAGAAGCTTCAATCTGGTGCAACTCCACCGTTCGTGGCGACATTCATTTTATTCGCATCGGCGATCGGTCAAACGTTCAGGACAATTCTGTAATTCACGTTCGAAATGGAACGCACCCGACGATTCTCGAGGCAGAAGTAACGGTGGGCCATAGTGTTACTTTGCATGGGTGCTACGTCGAACGTGGATCCTTGATCGGTATTGGTTCGATTCTGCTCGACGATGTACGCGTCGGGGAGATGTCGTTGGTGGCTGCCGGTTCGCTGCTGAGTCCCGGCACGATCATCCCGCCGAGATCGCTGGTGATGGGATTTCCTGCGCGAGTAAAACGTCCGCTGAGTGATGAAGAGGTTGCGAGCCTCGAAGTGTTTTGGAAGAACTATGTTGAGTACACGAGGGAGTATCGAGAAGCAATGTAAGAGAGTTTCCCGCAAAGGCGCAAAGACCGCAAAGAAAACCACAAACTGAAATGCCTTCAGCGAAGACGCAACCAGCGCGCGGCATGCGCGACTTTCTACCCGAAGACGTTCGCAAACGCGAATACGTGATCGGTGTGATCAAAGACGTGTATGAGCGCTATGGTTTTGAGCCGCTCGAAACACCGGCCGCGGAAAATATCGAAACGCTGATGGGGAAGTATGGCGAAGAAGGTAATCAACTGATCTTCAAAATACTGAAGCGCGGTGTACACGAAGGAACTGGTGAAGCCGATCTCGCGCTGCGTTACGACTTGACGGTGCCGCTTGCGCGTGTGGTTGCAGAGTATCGCGACAAGCTACCGAAGTTTTTCAAACGTTATCAAATACAGCCGGTATGGCGTGCGGATCGTCCGGCGCGCGGCAGGTTTAGAGAGTTTTACCAGTGCGACGTCGACGTGCTCGGTTCACGGTCGATGGTGGTTGAAGCAGAGATTTGCGCGGCGGCCAGTGAGGTTTTAGTGAAGCTTGGTTTCAGCGATTTTTGTGTACGACTTAATCACAGAAAGGCGTTGACCGGGATACTCGCGGTCGCCGGGGTCGCTTTGGATAAGCATGAGGCAGCGCTCGTCGCGCTGGATAAGTTGGACAAGATCGGAAGCGAAGGTGTGAAAAAGGAGTTTGCGTCGCGCGGCGTTGAAGGAGTGGCCGGCGATCGATTGCTGAATTTCTTTTCAGTGCTGACTTCGCTGGAACGCGCCGCTGAGATTGCCGCTGAAGACAACCCACAGCAGGCATTAAACAGGGCAGTGCTCGGTCGCATCGTTGAATTCGTGGGTGCGAATGAATTAGGAGCTGAAGGTGTAGATGAATTGCAGTCGATCCTGGACTTTGCTGAGGCGGCTGGAATCTCTCATCGGATAAAGATCGATCCGAGTCTCGCGCGTGGACTTTCCTATTACACCGGCGCGATTATGGAGATCAATGTGAAGGATCTTTCCGGCAGCCTTGGTGGCGGCGGGCGTTACGACAACTTAGTGGGAATGTTTTTGGGCCAGGACATTCCCGCGTGCGGTTTCTCGCTGGGACTCGAACGAATTCTCGTGGTGATGAGCGAGAAGGACATGTTTCCCGCAAGGCTCAGTTCTTCGCCGGCAGATGTAATGGTGGCGATATGGAATAAAGATTCTATGTCGCAGTCTATGGCGTTGGCGCAGGAGTTACGCGCGGCGGGTTTACGAGTTGATTTGTATCCCGAGGCTGATAAGCTCGGTAAGCAGTTTAAATATGCGGGTGCGCTGGGCGTTCCGTTTGTCGCGGTTCTGGGTGAAGAGGAGGTTGCACGAGGCCAGGTAGCGTTGAAGGACATGCAAAGTGGAGAACAACGCGCCGTGACGCGCAATGAGCTGGTGAATTTTGCGAAAGACTTTCTCGCGCAAAGGCGCAAAGGCGCAAAGGAAAACTGACATGTCTGCTGAAGCTATAGTGCAAAACTACTTCGAGGATGCGCTGTCGTCGTTCAGGGCTTACAAGAAGCTAGCCGATAAAGCCATCGCGCAATTGAAAGACGAAGAATTTTTTGTAACTCTCGACGAAGAGGCCAACAGTGTTGCTGTCGTGATGAAACACATGGCCGGGAACATGCTTTCACGTTGGACTGACTTTCTAACCTCCGACGGCGAGAAGCCGAACCGTAATCGCGATATGGAGTTTGTAATTGGACCCAACACCAGTAAAGATGACATGCTCGCTTACTGGGAGCGCGGCTGGAAGTCCGTCTTCGACGCACTGGAACCTTTGCGTCCCGAAGATTTTGAAAAGAAGATCACGATTCGCGGTGAAGAACACACGGTAGTGCAGGCGATCAATCGTCAAATGACGCACTACGCCTATCACATTGGTCAAATCGTCTTCTTGGCGAAGCACTTTCGATCGGCTGAGTGGAAATCGCTGAGTATTCCGCGAAACCGATCTGCGGATTTTAATGCGTACCTGGTTAACAAACCCGTCAAAGGTGGTGTCGCGGATCGAGAAAAACAGTTCGACGCGGCGGCAGGTTTTTCCGAGAGCACGAAATAGGCCGCGGATTACACGGATAACATGGATTGTTAAATGCTGGATAACCTCGGAAATTTGGAACGAACACATTCGTGCGGGGACCTCCGTCCGTCTGACATCGGGCGGGAGGTGGTTTTGATGGGTTGGGTGGCGAAGCGTCGTGACTTTGGCGAGCTCACGTTTATCGATCTGCGCGATCGCGCGGGTATCACTCAAGTCGTATTCAACGCGGAAGACGCACCCGAAGCGCATGCGCGAGCCAAGGAACTTCGCGGCGAATACGTAATCGCCGTTACGGGCACAGTGGTCGCGCGCGCGGAGAACACGCGAAACACAAAACTGGCTACGGGCGATGTTGAAGTGCACGCGCGACAGTTGTTGATGCTCAACGATGCGCGCACTCCACCGTTTCAACTCGACGCGTCACCGGATGCGCTCGCGAGCGAAGATCTTCGTCTGAAGTATCGCTATCTGGATTTGCGCCGCCCGCAGTTACAGGCGAACCTGCATCTTCGCCATCGAGTTCTCAACGAGATTCGTCGTTACATGACCGCGCAGGGTTTCAGTGAAATCGAAACGCCGATCCTGATCAAATCGACACCGGAAGGCGCGCGTGACTACATCGTTCCATCACGCATTTTTCCAGGGAAGTTTTTCGCCCTGCCGCAATCGCCGCAACTCTTCAAACAGTTGTGCATGATTGGTGGTTTGGACAAGTACTTCCAGATCGCACACTGCTTCCGTGACGAAGACCTGCGCGCTGACCGCCAGCCGGAGTTCACGCAACTCGACGTCGAGATGAGCTTCGCGACACTCGATCAGGTTTACGCGTTGATCGAAGGACTATTCGCGTCTGTTTTCAAACTCATCGACGTCGATCTGCCAACGCCGTTTCCGCGTTTCACTTTCGCTGAAGTCATGAGTCGCTTCGGCTCTGACAAACCTGACCTGCGAATAGAAAACATCGAGTTGCGGGATTTAGCACAAGCTGTCGAGGGCACCGAATTTCCTCCGTTTGCTTCGGCATTGAGCTCCGGTGGACAGGTCAAGGGAATAGTCGTGCCGGGCGGCGCAAATCTTTCGCGCAAGGTTCTTGATGACTTACAGGAGTTTGCAAAACGTTATGGCGCCGGAGCACTCGCGTGGATCAAGTTGGGCGACGAGATCTCATCGTCGCTGCTGAAAGCGCTCGGTGGTGATGTAGTCGGCAGGATCGCGAGTGTTGCGGGTGCGCAAAAAGGCGACGCCGTTCTGATCGTTTCGGGTAAGCCGAAGGTAGTTGCTGCAAGCTTAGGTGCATTGCGAAATGAGGTCGCCAAAAGAGAGAACCTGATCCCGGCAAATGTTTACGCGCCGCTTTGGGTAACTGACTTTCCGATGTTCGAGTTTCACGAAGAAGACGGCCGCTACTATTCGATGCACCACCCGTTCACATCTCCAGTCGACGAAGATCTACAGTTACTGCAACGAGCGGTTGAAGGTGGCGAAACAAATCTGCTGGGCCAGATCAGAACGAAAGCTTACGATCCGGTGATCAACGGAGTGGAGATGGCGAGCGGATCCATTCGTATTCATCGCCGCGATGTGCAGCGTCTGGTTTTCAAAGCGCTCGGCATGACCACTGAAGAAGCTCGCGAGAGGTTTGGCTTCTTCCTTGACGCACTCGAGTACGGCACGCCGCCTCACGGTGGTATCGCCCCGGGGATCGATCGACTGATGATGGTCCTGGCGGGCACCGACAACATGCGCGATGTCATTGCATTTCCAAAGACGGCTTCAGCCGCGGACCTGATGATCGATGCTCCTGGAGAGGTAGATCCAAAACAGTTGGAAGAACTGCATCTTCGAGTGATTGAAGATTGACCATGCCGCCGATTCAACTCCGTCGCGAACATCTGGAGGCGATGATCGCCCATGCTCGCGAAACCGCCCCGGAGGAATGCTGCGGACTGATCGGTGGAGTTTCCGAAACCCGCGCAGCGAGTCTTTATCGTCTTCGCAACGTCACCCCAAATCCCGAATTAGGCTACGAAGCCGCGCCTGAAGATCTGTTTGCCGCGCAGAGACAAATGCGCGAGCGCGGGGAAGGTCTGCTCGCCATCTATCATTCCCACCCACGCTCCTCAGATCCGAGTCCATCTGAAACCGACGTGAGGCTCGCGTACTATCCTTCAGCTAAGTACCTCATCATCGGTATCGGCGGCATGGAGGCCGTGATCAAGGCGTTTTCAATTTCTGAGCGTGAGCAGCGATGGCAACAGGTTGAGTATGAGATCACAGACGAGTAAGATTAAAACGCCGTCCACAGATTACACAGAAAGAAATCCGTGAAATCTGTGGATGGATTTAAATCGTTTGTGTTTTGCGGCGTGCTGATGGAGACGAAGAAGAGCAAATACGACACGAATCCTCTCGACCCGGACGTTGAGCGCAAGGCGGAGGAAGCCTGGGGCGAGTCAGGAGGTTCAGGAGGCGATCGCACTACACAACAAGTGGGTGGCGCAACTCGCGAAGTAGCAAATTCTGCTAACGAGGATGCGCGCAAGAATGTGTACTCTGAAGCGCCCACTCGTCGTTATGAGAATCCGCCGCTCGAGGCTCCGTATCCGTCCGTATTTGTTCCTCCAACTTACTCGCCGCCGGCGAAATATCCGGCAGGACAAAACATCTATCAAGCTCCGGTCAGCACCGCTCCCACATCACGGCCCATATTAGGAATGGGTGTACCTGAGAAGTGGGCGGTGATGATGCCTTACGCTCCGTTTTACATCGGCCTGGTGTTCTCGCTGCTGGAGTTGTTCCTCGTTCCGCGCAAAGAAGTTAAGGTGCGTTTTCATGCGTCTCAGGCTTTAGCTCTTCATATCGCTATTCTCATCGTTCACACAGTGTTTGGGGTGATCAACACGATTACCGACAGTTCGCTGGGTGGTACTATCTTCAAATTAGCGGCCTTTATATTCCTGATTATCTCGATGATTCGTGTATGGAAGGGCGAGCCCCATCGAATCGCCCCGCTGGCCGAGCCTGCCCAATGGTTTAACGAACACATCGATCCTCGCAATCAGGGGTGAATCTGCGGCTCTTGGCATTTTCATTGCATAATTGACCCGCAGGTCGGTTAGTCGGGCTAAATTCGGCGATATCACGAAGTGAAACCGGTCTCAGCAGGTGTAACCTGTTGCGTTTTGGTGCATGGATCCCGGAAAAAGTGGTTTCGTGGAGGTCACAATGAAAAGTACATTTGTCATTAGGCGACGGGCGCTGATTGCGTGGCTAGCGCTCGTAGCGATAAGCGTCATGCCTTTCTCGGCTTTGGCGCAGACGCAGATCAAGTATCACAGCAACAAATACAGTATTCAGGACGACGTTCAACTTGGGCGCCAGGCGGCGCAGGAAGCTGAGCAACAGTTTCCCTTGCTTCGCGACCAGGAAGTACAGAGCTATGTTGAGGATGTAGGTCGCAGGCTGGTCAGTGCGATTCCGTCTCAATTTCAACATCCCGAATTTCAATATTATTTCAAGGTAGTCAATGCGCGAGACATCAATGCGTTCGCACTTCCCGGTGGTCCAATGTACGTCAACCGCGGAATGATCGAGGCCGCGCGCACTGAAGGTGAAATGGCAGGCGTGATGGCCCACGAGATCAGTCACGTGGCTTTAAGACATGGTACGGCCCAGGCGAGTAAAGGACAGAAGTACGGCCTGCTGGCCGGCATTGCAGGGATTGCCGGAACGATATTGGGCGGTCCTGGAGTGGGCCAACTGGCCCAGGCGCCGTTTGCCGTCTACCTGCTGAAGTTCAGTCGTGAATATGAAACTGAAGCCGATATTCTCGGTGCTCAGATCATGGCCCGCGCTGGTTACGATCCGCGCGATCTGGCGAACATGTTCCGTACCATCCAACAGCAGGGCGGAGGTAGCAGCGGCGGATTTTTGAGCAGCCACCCGAATCCCAGCGATCGTTATGAGCGGATCAGCCGGGAAGCGCAGCTGCTTCGCGTTAACGCCGGCGTGCGCGACTCGCGCGAGTTTGCTCGCATTCAGGAGAGACTGGGTGTTATGCAGCGCGCTCCAACGATGGCCGAGATCCAGCGCAGTGGTCAGCGCTACCCGGTTGGTGAAAATACCGGTAACTATCCAAACAATCCGCCGAGTGGACGAGTGGAGTATCCATCGAATCGTTACCAGACTTACTCGATCTTCAATGGCGGCGTGCAGGTGAGTGTGCCGGGCAACTGGCGGCAGATCAACGCTCAAAATTCGGTGTGGTTTGTGCCGGAAGGTGGTTACGGCCAGTACAACGGTCAGGCGGTCTTCACTCACGGTGCGAGTTTCGGTGTAGCTCAGACGGGCAACCGCAATTTGCAGCGTGCAACTGAAGATCTGATAAACAGTCTGGCGCAGGTCAACAGCAACTTGCGCATGAGTGGTGGTTACCAGCGAACCTCGATGGGCGGACGTACGGCGCTGATGTCGATCTTGAGCAATCGAAATCAAGCGACAGGACGTGCAGAGAGTGTGCGCCTGATCACTACTCAACTACGCAGCGGGCAGTTGTTCTACATGATCGCTGTGGTGCCGCAGAACGAGCGCAACTTTGAGAGTGCGTTTCAGAATATTCTGCGGTCCGTGCGGATCAACGATTGATTGAGAACGCTGTGAAATAGGTCCTATATGTCCTATAGGACCTATTTCTTTTTCGCTTCCTGCCACAACGCTTCCAACTCATCAATTGACGTCGCATCAAACGCCTGGCTGCGGGCGTGCAGTGCGCTTTCGATATATTCAAAGCGCCGGCGAAACTTCCGGTTAGTCAACTTCAAAGCTGCCTCCGGCTCAACCTGCATGTGCCGCGCGATGTTTGTGGCGGCGAAAAGTAGATCCCCAATCTCTTCTCGTACTCGCGCATGATTTGCTTCGTCCTTCAGGTCTGAATGATCTTTGATTGCCGTACGCAGTTCCTCGATCTCTTCCTGTAACTTATCGAAGATGTCGTCCACTGATTTCCAATCGAAACCAACGCGAGCGGCTTTCGTCGATAATTGATGTGCTTCCATCAACGCAGGCGCCTTCGAAGAAACGCCGGCCAGCAGCGAGGTGTCTGTGGCTTCCGTTTTTCCTGCCGCACGCCGCTCCTCGGCCTTCATCGTTTCCCAGTTCAGTAAGACGGTCGCGGCATCATCAGCAGTGACGTCACCGAACACGTGCGGATGGCGACGAACCATTTTGTCGTGAATGGCGCTAGTGACGTCGTCGATCGTGAACTCGCCACGTTCCTTCGCGACTTGCGCG
>JAICGZ010000007.1 GCA_025922875.1 Pyrinomonadaceae bacterium | reverse complement strand
TCAATCTCCGGCGCTTTGCGGCGCATGACGATCACCGCTCCCACCATCAACACGTAGAAGATCAAATCCGCTGAAACAATGTACTCCAGCAACTGCGTGTAAACGTTTCCATACGAATACATCCCATTATGTCGATCGATCGTGATAGTACGCGGGAGCACCAGGAACGACGCCCACAACCCTTGCGCGATCAACGCCACGGCCGGCACGTGGTACCTGTTAACACTGTCAACTCGTTTGAAGAAAAGTCCATCTCTCGCCATCGCATAGTAAACGCGTGCTCCCGCCAGTATCAGTCCATTATTACAACCAAACGTCGAAATCATGATCGCGAGCGCCATGATAATCGTACCGCTTGGACCAAGCACTGCCTGCATCACCGCGGTTGCGACTCGATTCTGCGGCGCGTTCTGAATTTCTGACAACGGCAGCGTCACGACATAAGCAAGGTTCGCGAGCAGATACAGCGTTACTACTATGCCGCAGCCGAGTAACAAAGCACGCGGCAAGGTCTTCCCTGGATCACGCACCTCGCCTGCCGTGAAGGTGACGTTGTTCCACGCCGACTGCGCGAACAGTGGTCCAACCATCGCCCTGCCGAGCAACATCAACAGCGCGAGCACCAGCAGACCCTGGCCCGCCGGATCGAACCAAACCTGTGACTCGGAAGGTGTCCAACCATTCTCCCATGGTTGCCACCACGAAGAAGTGTAGGCAGCACTCTCGCGATTCCAACCAAGCAACAGTCCGATCAAAATCAGTCCGAGCAACGCGGCGGTCTTTGTGAAGGTGAACGTGTTCTGAATGAGCTTCCCCGTCTGGAGACCGCGAGTGTTGACGAACGTGAGAAACAGGATCATGACCACAGCCAGAAGCTGCTGGCTCGATAAGCTCAACGCGTAACCATTGAAGGAGAGTTGGTTAACGGTGAATGGCCTGACCAGCACGAGTGGCTCGATTAGATACCAATCCGCTGAGACCCAATCAGTGAGTACGCCAGTAAAGTTCGCGAAAGCTACAGCGACCGCTGCGATAGTGCCGGTCTGAATAATCAGAAACAGGCCCCAGCCAAACAGAAATCCAATCGATGGACCATAAGCTTCTCTTAAAAAGACGTATTGACCGCCGGCGTGCGGCCACATCGCGGCAAGCTCAGCGCAACACAGCGCGCCTGTAATTGTGAGCACTCCCGCGAGCGCCCAGGCCGCGATGAGCCACCCGGGCGAGCCGACTAATCGCGAAGATTCCGCGGAGGTGATGAAGATTCCCGATCCAATCATCGAGCCAACCACGATCATCGTGGCATCGAGCAGGCTCAGGCCACGGACGAGTTTGGGGGGCTCTTTGCTCATTTTCTGCGACTGGGTATAGTGCCACAGATCTTCACGGATGGATACGGATTAGATCCGCCTTCATCTGTGATAATCTGTGCCTCTGTTCTGAAATCGCCACACATTATGAAGAACGAACTCATCACTCGGATAACAAACAAACAAGCGCACATCGGGGTCATCGGTCTTGGATACGTCGGCCTGCCTTTGCTCGTGGAGTTTGCGAGTAAAGGTTTCAAAAGCACCGGGTTTGAAGTCGACCAGACGAAGGCCGACAAAATCAATGCGGGCACTTCGTATATCGGCGACGTGGCTTCGCAAAAACTGAAAGAAGTGGTTGACGCGGGGCGCCTGCGCGCGACTACTGATTTCGATCATCTCAGGGAATGCGACGCGATTATCATCTGCGTCCCTACCCCTTTACGCAAAACAAAAGAACCCGATGTCTCTTACATCTTCGCGGCCGCTGAACAGATCACAAAACGATTGCGCCGCGGCCATCTGATCATTCTCGAGTCGACCACCTATCCGGGTACCACTGACGAAGTGCTGCTCCCGATGTTTGAGGAAACTGGACTGAAGCTCGACGAAGATTTTCTGCTGGGGTTTTCACCTGAACGGGTCGATCCGGGCAATCCGCAGTTTATGACGCACAACATTCCGAAAGTTGTTGGTGGAGTCACACCCGATTCGACGGCGGTTGCTGCTCAATTGTATTCGCAGATCGTGAATGACGTTCATGCTGTTAGTTCAGCACGTGTAGCGGAAGCGGCGAAGCTTTTGGAGAATACTTTTCGCGCCGTGAACATCGGTATGGCGAACGAGATGGCAAGGCTTTGCTACGCGCTCAACATCGACACGTGGGAAGTTATACGCGCCGCCGCGACGAAGCCGTTTGGTTTCATGCCTTTTTATCCTGGTCCGGGAATTGGCGGTCATTGTATCCCGCTCGATCCGCATTATTTGTCGTGGAAGGCGCGCCAGCACGGTTTCGATTCGCGGTTCATCAGCCTCGCGGAGGAAGTGAATTCGCGGATGCCGGAGCACGTGGTCCAACTTGTTGCAGACGGGTTGAACGACGAACGCAAGGCGATGAAAGGTTCGAATGTGCTGCTGCTTGGCGTCGCTTATAAGAGAGACGTGGACGACGTTCGCGAGAGTCCGGCGCTATCGATCATCGATCGCCTCCGTGCAAAGGGAGCAAACGTTCGATATCACGATCCGTTCGTAGCGGAAGTGCGTTTTGATGAGGCGCACACTGATGCTGCCGGCGAACCGCTGAGGTCTGTGCCGTTGACCAATGACGAGCTGACAGGCGCGGATTGCGTGATCATTGTCACGGACCATAGTGAAATTGACTATAAGCGAGTGTGTTCGCTGGCGCCCCTGATCGTCGATACACGCAATGCGTTGAATGGCGAGGTGCGACGCGAGAGCCGGGCACGCATCATTAGACTGTAGGGGCGGTCCTCCGTGGCCGCCCCTCGGCGGGTTGAACAAAAGAAGGGGCGGCCACGGAGGGCCTCCCCTACAACAGTATGCTCAAGGTGATTAATGTCGTCGGGGCGCGGCCCAACTTCATGAAGGTGGCGCCTATCGTCGCCGCGATGAAGAGGCGTCCTCACATCTTTCAGCCTCTCGTTGTCCACACGGGCCAACACTACGATTCAGCAATGTCTGATTCGTTCTTTCACGATCTCGATCTTCCTCAACCTGACACACATCTTGGCGTTGGTTCCGGTTCACACGCGGCGCAGACAGCCGCTGTGATGGAGCGTTTCGAGCCCGTTGTGCTGCGTGAAAAACCTGATTGGGTGCTGGTCGTTGGCGACGTCAACTCAACGATCGCGTGCGCACTGGTTTGCGTGAAGCTGGGAGTGAAGGTCGCGCACGTCGAAGCAGGGTTGCGCAGCCGCGATCGCTCCATGCCTGAAGAGATCAACAGGCTGCTGACCGATCAGATCGCCGATCTTCTTTTCACGCCTTCGCCCGACGCCGATGAGAACCTGCTTGCCGAAGGTATTCCCCGCGAACGAATTCGTTTTGTGGGAAACGTGATGATCGACTCGTTGCAAAAGAACCTCGAGCACGCGCGAGATCGGCGCACCAGAGAGAAGTTGGGACTCAGCGGAGCCGATTACGCGCTACTAACTCTTCACCGGCCATCAAACGTTGATCTGCGTGAATCATTCGAGCGAATTCTTGCAGCGCTCGAAGTAATTGCGTCGAAGTTGCCCATAGTTTTCCCCGTGCATCCCCGAACGCGAAAGACAATTGCGGAACTCGGATTGACCACGCGTGTAAATGGAATAAAAGATCTACGCGTGGTAGACCCACTCGGCTATCTCGATTTCCTGAATCTCTCGAGCAGTGCTCGGCTTGTCTTGACTGACTCCGGCGGCATTCAGGAAGAGACGACGGCGCTCGGCATACCTTGCCTGACGCTGCGCGAGAATACCGAGCGTCCGATTACTGTCGAGATGGGAACAAACGTTGTCGTGGGAACTGACACCACTAAGATCGTTGCCGAAGCGACTGCCGCACTGAACGGCTCCGCAAAGAAGACCACCCGCCAACCACCGCTTTGGGATGGCCGCACGTCTGAGCGTATCCTCGATGCGCTCGAAGAATTCGCGTCTCTCCAAAACCGCCGCTGATGGCTGTCCTGAACAAAATCAAACGCGCACTTCGTGGAGAAGTAAAACTCACTACCATTGCTCTCGAGGCAATGAGGCGAAGTCGAGTTGCGCTTCAGAGCCGGCAGGAACGTGCGAGCCTCGATAAAACCGAGCGGCTTTCGTTACTACCTCTTTTCTCACGCATGACGCCTGATCAGTTACTGGCTCACTTTCAGGGAACGCGTCATGTTCGGTTCTTCGACGGTTTTGGCCAACCCGGTACAGTAGAACTCCAGCGAAAGCTGTTCCCCACTCAAACCGCGGAGTTGATCGCATCCGCAAATCGCATCGTCGAAGATCACTGCTGGCCTTTGTTGGGCTTCGGTGAGAAATGTTTTGGTGAAGAGATCCAGTGGAGCCGCGATCCGCTTTCGAATTACGTTTGGCCGCTCGATTACCATCGCGACATTAAGTTAATACGCGGCGATGGATCGGACGTCCGTGTGCTTTGGGAGCTGAATCGATTGGGCCACTTCGTCACGCTCGCACGTGCTTACGCTGTCACAAATGATGAACGTTACAGCGCGGAGTTCTTTTCGCAAGTGCGAAGCTGGGCGAAGCAGAATCCGTATGGGCGAGGCGTAAACTGGGCTTGTGCAATGGAAGTTGCGCTGCGAGCCATGAACCTGCTCGCGGCGTTTGAAATATTTCGTCATTCACCACAACTGAACCACGACTTGTTGCAATTGCTTCTACAACTGTTTCAGCAACACGGAAATTACATACGACGAAATCTCGAGTTCTCCTACATCGCCACCAGCAATCATTATCTTTCCGATGTCGCCGGTCTGCTGTGGCTTGGCTTGATGCTGCCGGAGCTTCGCAAAGCGGACGATTGGCGCGAGTTTGGCCGGGTGGAAATGCTTCGCGAGATGTACAAGCAGGTGCACGGGGACGGCTCCGATTTTGAATCTTCGACAGGCTATCACCGGTTTGTTGTTGAACTCTTCCTTTACTCCTTCCTGCTTTGCAAGGCTAACGACGTTCAGATCGATCTGAAGTACTGGGGAAAACTTCACTTCATGCTGATATACGTCTGCCGCTACCTGCGGCCCGACGGATTTGCTCCCTTGATCGGCGATACTGATAGCGGGCAAGTTCTTCCAATTCGCCGCCGGCGCGCTGACGATCATGGTTATGTATTGCCGCTAGGCGCGGTGATTTTTAACAACGGCGCACTGAAGCTTGAAGGAATGGAACCATCGGAGGAATTGCTATGGTTCCTCGGCGAAAAAGGCGTCAAGACCTTTCAAGAGATGGATTTCATAGCAGCGTACGGTTGTTCCGCTACCCTTCCGCACGCCGGCACTTCCCTCCTGCGCGCAGGCGATCTTTATCTGTGCTTGAATGTAAGTGGCACTGGAATAAACGGCCGCGGTTCTCATAGCCACAATGATGTTCTTAGTATTGAAGTCTCAGCTTATGGCCGGGCCTTCATCGTTGATCCGGGAACCTATGTTTACTCCGCCGATCTGGATGCGCGCCACAAATTCCGCTCGACAGCCTATCACTCAACTGTGCAGATCGATCACGAGGAGCAGAACACGATTGATCGCAATATGCCATTTGTGATTAGCAACGACGCAACTCCACAATTCGTTGAGCTAACCATCGATACAGATTTCGACAAGGCTGTGGCGGAACACTATGGATATATGAGACTAGCGTCGCCAGTTACTCACCGGCGCGGAATTACGTTCAATCTGAGAGAACCCTCGTGGCTGATCGAGGACGAGTTCTTCAGTGAGGGCGAGCATGTTTATGAAGTCAGGTTTCACTTCGCGCCTGAGGTGGAGGTGAAGGTACGTGGGACGGCCGTTGAGGCGCGTAGTGGTGAGGTTAGTCTAGTTGTTTCTTCGTTGAGTTCGGAAGTTGAGCCAACGCTGGAGAGTCAGCCCGTCTCCCGTGATTATGGTCAGATGAGTGATGCCGTGTCGGCGTGCTGGCGTATTTCAGGGCGACCGGGCAAGCTTAGTTGGAAAATCCGTGTAATCCGTGGTTAGGGTTTATGTGTGGAATTTGTGGAGTTTGGGATTATGGTGCGAGCGAAGGTTCAATAACGCCTTCGCTGCTTGCGCGTATGCGCGATGAGATGACTCATCGCGGTCCAGACGACGCGGGTGAGTTGGTCTTTGACGAAGGTCGCGGCGGTTTTGGCTTTCGCCGTCTCTCAATCATCGATCTCTCGGCCGCCGGACATCAGCCGATGCACGGTTGCGACGAACGCACGTGGCTCGTCTTCAACGGCGAGATTTACAACCATGCTCTCCTGCGCGCCGATCTCGAAAAGCGTGGGCACAAGTACGCCTCACGCACCGACTCGGAAACCATCCTGCACCTTTACGAAGAACTCGGTCTCGACTTCATCCACGACATCGAAGGCGACTACGGAATCGCGCTTTGGGATGCAAACAAAGAGCAACTCGTGCTCGTGCGCGATCGCATCGGCGTCAAGCCTCTTTACTTCTATCACAAAGACGGGCGCTTCATTTTTGCTTCCGAGATAAAGGCGATCCTGCAACATCCCGCAGTGACGCCTGACATCGACGAACAAGCGCTCTATCACTATCTGACATTTTTAACGACTCCGGCGCCCACGACCCTCTTTCGCGACATCCACAAAATCCCCGCCGGTCATCTGCTGACGGTAAAGCGCGACGGCACGCTGAATATGCAGCGTTACTGGGACGCGCTTCCTCCAAAACAGATCGCTACAGGCAGTGAAGCGGAGCATCGCGCGGAGATCCTGCGTCTGCTGCGCGACTCTATCGCCAAGCGAATGATGTCTGACGTGCCTTTCGGAGTGTTCCTATCGGGCGGGGTTGATTCGTCTGCCAATGTTGCCCTGATGTCGGAACAGATGTCGCGGCCGGTTGAGACTTTCACGGTCGGTTTCAGCGATGCGG
Source organism: Pyrinomonadaceae bacterium (assembly GCA_025922875.1). Classification (GTDB taxonomy): domain Bacteria; phylum Acidobacteriota; class Blastocatellia; order Pyrinomonadales; family Pyrinomonadaceae; genus PSRF01. The sequence goes on along the minus strand of JAICGZ010000007.1, from coordinate 45,261 downwards.
AGTATCTCAACGAGTTAGAGCCGGCGCGACGCATTGCGAAACAGTTTAGGACCAATCATCACGAAGTAATCATCTCCGAGAAAGAGATGCACGACTTTCTGCCGCGGATGGTGTTTCACCAGGATGAACCGATCGCCGATCCGGTTTGCGTTCCGCTCTATTACGTGTCGAAACTGGCGCGTGACTCGGGAACGATCGTGGTGCAGGTCGGCGAAGGCTCCGATGAGATCTTCAGTGGTTATGAAAACTACGTGCGACACCTCCGAATTTACGAAAACTTCTGGCGACATGCGGAAGCGCTGCCTCGTTCGTTGCGTCGCGCGATCTCGAATCTGTCGAGACCGGCGCTTGAAGCGACTGGCAGAAAGCGTGCGGCGATCGAGTTGATTCGCCGGCTCGGCGCTGACGAACCGTTGTTCTGGGGTGGCGTTGTGGTTTACGACGAGACGTTCAAGCCGCGTGTGCTGTCGAGCCAGGTGCGCGAGCGTTTGAATGGTCTCTCGTCTTTGCGAGTGGTCGAGTCGTATTTGAAGCACATTGAGCAGGAGCGGCCTGGCTCGGATTTCCTGGCGCGCATGACGTATCTGGAGTTGAAGCTGCGCTTGCCGGAATTGCTCTTGATGCGAGTTGATAAGATCACGATGGCGACGAGCGTTGAAGCGCGCGTACCGTTTCTCGATCATCACCTGGTGGAATATGCGCTTGCGTTGCCGCGCTCTTTGAAAGTTGAAGGCGTGAGCGGCAAGCACATTCTGAAACGTTCACTCGAAGAGATCCTGCCGCACGATCTTCTTTACGAACGAAAGCGTGGCTTCGGCGCGCCTGTGCGCGAATGGTTCAGAGAGGGTTTAGGTGGATGGTTTGACGAGCACCTGATGAATGGGACCATGCGACGGAGGGATCTGCTGGACTACGGGTTCGTGAGCAGGATGCTGGAGGAGCATCGCCGGAAAACGAGAGATTGGGGATTTCATCTTTGGGCGCTGCTTAATTTGAGCTTGTGGTACGAGCGCTGGATCGACTCGTAAAGAGTTTTTCCCGCAAAGGCGCAAAGGAAGCAAAGGTAATCAAGAACCTTTCTTTGCACCTTTGCGCCTTTGCGGGAAAAATTTTTGTAACGACCTTATGAGTTTTTCATCCAAAGTCGCATGGACCTTTGCGACGCGCGTGTTGATGATCTTCAACAGCGTCGTCGCGGGGATCATTGTCGCGCGGTGGCTGGGTGCCGATGGCCTGGGACAGTTAGCGGTTATCAATGTCGCTGTCGCAACGATCGTTCAGCTCGGAAGTTTCGGTCTTCCTTCATCAAACACGTATTTCATCGCACAGGACCAGGCGCGCTTTCGCTCCGCTGCAATCAATTCACTAATCTTTGCGCTTGGTGCGGGATCGATCCTCGCGCTTGGATTAAGTGCTCTAGCTTATCTACGCACGGATTGGTTTGGCTTCGTTTCACCCGAACTGATCCGTATCGCATCGATCTCGATTCCATTCCAGCTCATCGTATTGATTGGCCTGAACATTTTGCTCGCAGTCGGCAAGGTAAAAGAGTTCAACCTGCTGGATCTCGCCAGTCAATCGTTTGTCCTGATCAACGCGGTGCTGGTCCTGCTCCTGTTAAAGCGCGGACTCGAAATGCTCGTGACACTGAACACCGCCGCCAGCATCCTGGTGAGCATTGTGGTCGCTGCGCTGCTGATCATCTCAGCCAAAAGCCTCGCGCGCTCAGAGTGGCGAGCGGACATGGCTCTCCTGCGACGCATGATCGGCTACGGGCTTAAGTTTCACGTTTCAATTCTCGCCGGCGCCATCATCCTTCGCGCCGATCTCCTGGTGGTCAATCATTTTCGCGGAGCCGCCGAGGCCGGTGTGTACAGCGTCGCTTCACAATTCGGACTCCTGATGATGTTGCTTCCGGGAGTGATCGCGACGCTGCTCTTTCCACGCGTTACCGCCGAACAGGACGCGCGTGGCGAGACGACTTGCCTCGTCACCCGCTACACGACCTTCGTCATGTTCCTGTGTTGCCTCGCGGCGGTGCCGTTTAGCCTGTTGCTGCCTGTGCTGTACGGCGCGGCATTTTCCGACGCAACGACGTTGCTCCTGATCTTGCTGCCCGGCGTTTACCTGATCGGTCTCGAGTCTGTGCTGGTCCAACACTTCAACGCCCTCGGACTGCCTCGCGCAATCCCGATGTATTGGCTTGCGACGCTGGCACTGAACCTGATACTCGTGTTTGCTCTCGTGCCACGATTTGGCGCCCAGGGCGCCGCGATAGCCTCAACAATCAGTTACGCGGCGATTTTTGGCCTCGTCGCATTGCACTTTCACACCAGCACTGGACGCTCTTTCACCGAGGTCTTTGTGCTGGGGAGTTTGCGCGGATGAAAGTTGTTCTACTGGCGCTCAGCGGCGACTTGTCACGCTGGCACGACAAACTGGTCCAACTTTACCCCGACTGCTCGATCGAAATGATTTCGCGCGCCGAGTTCGAGACAGGCAGTCATATCAAGCGTCTCAAGTCGTTGCGCGCTCTTCGTCCAGATGTTCTTGCGATTGCGACCGAACGGCTGCCATGGCAGCGAGGGCAAAATCTTTTCATGATATTTGGGGCACTTGCGGGTGCGCGCGAAGTGCTTATGCTCGATGCTCACGGGGCTTTGGTTAAAAAATCGCGATCGAATCTTTTGCTCGGCGCGCCTGTAAGGCTCAGTCGCGAGACAGTGACAGGCGCTAATGATATTGCCCAGTCTCGTCGTGAATTGGCGAGGCTCGAAGAAGAAGTTCAGAGAAGTAAGAATACGAACAGGGGCGGCCGCGGAGGGCCGCCACTACAAAACGCGTCGCGGGTTGTTTATCTTCGATCCACGCCTGGACCAGGCACACAGGCGGGTGGCGCGGCGAGTCACATTAAAGGGGTTGTCGAGGCGCTTGAAACACTCGGAGTCGATGTGGAGATCATCAGCAACGATTTCATCGCCGGTCTCGACGCGGCTAATGATCGATTCACGATCATTCCACCGCAGCCCGGTGGCGGTACACGCGCGCTGTTTGACATTCACAACAACCTCGTCTTTACACGCGGCGCAGTTCCGCTAGTCGAACGCGCGCAGCCTGACTTTATCTATCAACGCTATGCGCGGTTTAGTTGGGCAGGTGTCGTCGCGGCGTTGCGCACAAAACGCCCGCTGTTTCTCGAGTACAACGGTTCGGAGGTTTGGGCCGGCAAACACTGGGACCGCGTAGGAAGTCTCGACTTGCTGGAACGATACGAGCGATTGAACCTTGACGCCGCGGCGCGTATTTTTGTTGTTTCTGAAGTAGAGCGCCGGAATCTCGAAGCGCGTGGAGTCGCTGGGAAAAAGATCGTCGTCAATCCGAATGGCGTGGATGTGGAACGTTTTCGACCCGGAGCCGGGGGCGCTGAAACACGACGCAAGCTCGGAATCAATGACGATGAGGTGGTAGCAGGTTTTGTCGGAACGTTTGGTCCATGGCACGGCGTTGAAAAGTTTGCTGAGGCAATCAAATCGATCCCGGCGAATGTGGCGGTGCGTTTTCTGATGGTTGGAACGGGAAGTTTGCATGCAGCAGTCGAAAAGGAACTTGATACTGAGGCTCGCGCGGGCAAAGTGATTTTCACTGGATCCGTGGGCCACCATCGCGTACCGGCGTTGCTCGATGCTTGTGACATACTCGTTGCACCGCATGTACCGCTTGCTGATGGAAGTGAGTTCTTTGGTTCGCCAACAAAGGTTTTTGAATACATGGCGATGGGAAAGGCGATCGTCGCGAGCCGGCTGGGACAAATTGGGGAAGTGCTTAGTGATGGTGAGACCGCGTTGCTGGTCCAACCAGGGAATGTTGAAGAGCTCGTGGCGGCGATCGTGAGGTTGATTGAAGAGGGTGGATTGCGGGCGCAGCTTGGCGCAAAGGCGAGAGAGGTTGCTGAGAGGGAGCATACGTGGACGCACAATGCCCAACGCGTGCTTGATGCGTACCAATCATTGGGACAGGATGATAGGATTAAACAAGATTGACAGCATATGAGTAGCAGTCTCGCTGAAGAAAAACTTAGAGCGCGTGAGCAGTGGGGACAGGATCCTTGCGGGGCGGAGTACGATCGCGAGCACGAGCTGGGCACGCGTGAGTTTTTCGATTCAATACGCGCTGAACTGCGTTTTCTCTCGCCGCTAATTTCTGAAATAACACTTGATAGACTGCGCCAGAAGATCGGATGGAATGTGATCGTCACGGCAACTAAGTAAAGCAGTTTCCCGCAAAGGCGCAAAGGCAGCAAAGTTCTCCTTTACATCTTTGCGCCTTTGCGGGAAATATCGGTTAGGGTTTGCGGATCAATCGAAAACAACTCCTGACAGTCTCTGCGTTACTGCTAATCGCGATTAGCGTGCGCGTCCTCACGTTTCAGTTCATGCACGCGCATCTCAACGATCAGGCGTGGTTCCAGGTTGGCTCGTACGCGAAATTTGATCGGCAGGCGCGCGCCATCCTCGACGGTCGCCAAAAACTCTTCTGGATTGACGATCCAACCCGCACGGACCTGGTCCAGTATCCACCTGCATTTCCCGCGCTAGTTGCGCTTATCTACAAAGTCTCCGGAGATCATTCGGCTTACTCAGTTCAGCTTGTACTGTGGCTCGCCGATCTACTTCTTTCGTTCCTGCTAATCGGAGGGATCGCGTTTACTGCATTCAGTTGGCGCGCGGCAATCGCGAGCAGCTTTCTCGTCGCACTGTCGCCATTGTTTGCGATGTATGCGGCATACCCGTCAGCCGATCTGCCGGCGACATGGTTTGTGCTCGGTGGTAACTGGCTGCTGCTTCTTGCTCTGCAACACAAGCACGTCCGGCTCGCGCTCGGGGCAGGCTTGCTGCTCGGAATTGCGTGCTGGCTTCGCGTGAACCCGTGGTACTTGTGTGTAGGTTGGGCCATCGCCTTGCTCGCGTTTGTTAAAGCAACATCGCCAGTGAGACTAAAGTTGAGCACCGCGGTTCTCCTCGGCACTATCGTGGTGATCGCTCCGATCGTGATACGTAATTACCTCGTCTTCCCCGACTTCACGGCGACCGGAGGAACGATCGGTGCGAACGTGTGGGAAGGGCTTGGCGAAACTGAGTTTGGCAGAAAGAACGGATTCCGTTTCGGCGACGATAAGATGCTGGAACACGATCGGACGAAGATGAACTTGCCGCCCGATGCCGAGCTTCAGTGGCCTGATGGAATTCGACGCGACCGCGAACGCGTGCGCGAGTCGATCGCTTTTATCCGGCAACATCCAATCTGGTATGTGGGTGTGATGTTCGGGCGAATGTGGGGCATGCTGAAGGTTGCGGGAGATCCGGCGCCGTACTCTGGTAGCAGCGGAATCAACGTGACGAGCAGTAAGTGTTTGCCGCCGCAGTGGCATGGAGGACTGGTTGCGGCGGGAGTTAACTTGCTGGGAATGATACAAAGTGTCATGAGATACCTGTTTCTGCCGCTCGCTGCGTTTGGAATCTACGTCGCCGCGCGTCAGGATTGGAGGCTAAGCGGATTATTACTCGTAACAGTAATTTATTATCTTGTGCCAGGCACCGCTGCACACACGGAGATACGTTACGTGCTGCCGATGCATGGGGTGTTGATTGTCTTTGCAGGGTTAGGGATTGAGATGTTGTTTCGCGCAAAGGCGCAAAGGCGCGGAGAAAGGCGCAAAGGAAAGCTTACTTGACTTGGCGAGTAGTGATGCAGTTTGAGGCGCTAAACTCAAACTGCATCACTACCAACTTGGCGTCTTTCTTTGCGTCTTTGCGCCTTTGCGCGAGACAATACCGAACGGTACACGCATCTTGATTAACTCTGACTTAAAAAACATCGCCAATACGCTCCCGCGCGAGATGATGGAGCACACCTATCCGATCCTCTTTCGCGTGGAGCAATCGCACTGGTGGCACACTGGCAGGCGCAAGATCCTCGCCGGGTTCGTGGAAGAGATTTGTCGTGAGGTGACCGATCGACGGCCGCGGATTCTCGATGTTGGATGTGGCACCGGCGCGAACCTCCTCATGCTTTCCAAGTATGGGGACGCAGAGGGCGTCGATATCTCTGAAGATGCGCTCGCGTTTTGTCGAGAACGTGGGCTCGACAAGGTGAGATTAGGAGCCGGTGAAGAACTTCCTTACGACGACGGCACGTTTGATCTCGTCACTGCGTTCGACGTTGTCGAACACATGGATGACGATCTCGGGGGCTTGAGTGAAATGCGACGAGTGCTGCGACCGGGCGGACGTGTGCTGCTGTTTGTACCGACGTTCATGTTCCTGTGGGGCGTCCAGGATGACGTCAGCAATCATCGCCGTCGTTACCGTTTACCTGAATTGCGGCGTGTACTGGAGCGGGCCGGGTTCGAGATCGAAAGGACCACTTACGCGAATATCACGTTCTTCCTGCCGATCCTGGTGATCAGAAAGTTGATGCGCTTGACGGGAATAAAAGCGGCGACTGAGAACAATATCAACGTGACGGCGTTGAATGGCGTGTTAGGCAAGTTGTTTGGCGTGGAGAGTTCGATCTTGAGATATATGAATTTGCCGTTTGGTGTCTCTGGACTTTGTGTGGCGCGACGAAAGCATTAGACAGGATTTTCAAGATGGCCCGACCTGAACAAAGCGAATTTCATAAGCGCCGTCGTTTAGTTCTTTGAGCGTTTTTTTTCGAGTGTGCGTTTCGAGCCAGCGAGCACCTTCAGCTGTTGAAGCGAGTTGCTTGATGGCGGTTGTTTCTAACCATGCAGCGTGCTCGAGAACGTCGAGTGATTTCGGATCGAGCAGCTTCCAATGCGTCGCGGGATTGAAGTAACGCACAAGCCCTGCATCCGAGTTCACCGCGCCATAGTAGATCACCGTGCCCGGCGGCCACTCACGATTCATCTGCAACGCAAACGCCAGCGGCGGATACTTCTCTACATGTGAAAACGGGTAGATAAGAAAAAGAAAATTTGCCAGACCCACCGCAACGACGAATGCCGCCAATCCCCAGACCCGCGAAACTTGCTGTTTGAAAGATGATGTTGCAAGCCCGAGAAGCAGAATCAACGGAGGCAGATAAAAGACGCGGTAGAAAGTATTCTGCGGCAGCCAGAAAAACAGGAATACGAGGTATACGATCGCCCATACGAGTGAAAGTAAAAGCACAGTCTTCTGCTGCGCCTCCAACCTGAATTCCCTTGCTCCGCGAAGTCGCGTTAACTTTTTCAACGCTACGAAGATGACCCACAGCACTGCAAGTATTAAGCAGGCCAGCAGCACAATAATCAAAGGATTCCAAAGACCGCGGAGTAAATTGAATCTGCCTCCGAAGAAGAGTCGCACCTGCCCGCGCAAGGAGTATTGCAGGTTGGACCAAAAGGCAAACTTCGTCTCAGCATCCGGCGAATAAGAAGCGGTCCAGCTAAGTAATCTCCGAACGTCAAACGAACCCGTGGCCGCATAAAAGAAGTATGCATAAGTCGCGACGATCAAAACCGCCGCTACAATTGAAAACAAAAGTGCGTTAAGTGCGCGTCGCTTCGGCAACAGTTGTCGATCCTGCAAATAGACACCGAGCGCGAGAACTGGAAACATCACGACCGCGAGTTGGTGAAAGGCCATGCTGATGAAGAAAGTTACCGCGAGCAGCAGCGGTCTTGCCTTGTGATGCGGCAGAACCAGGTAAAAACTCAGAGCCATGAAAAGCACGCTCGGAATGTAAGCATTTGCATCCGTGGAAAACCGCCACCACGTTGCAGAGAATGCGAACAGCAACGTGAGGCTGACTGAGAGATACAGCGACCGCAGCGTCTTGCTCAAGATGGCGAACATCACTCCCGCACAAGCTGCACTGAGAAGACTGTTCAGTATTTGCAACGCCGTGACGGCTCTAAGTTCAAATCCGAACGCGCGCAGAAGTTTGTAAAAGATGTATCCGACGAAGTTATAGATGAGATGGTTGGGATGAACTAAAGCAGGGTTGAGGCTCGCAGCATCTTCGATTGCCTGCGCGAACGTGATTCCGTCCCAGTAATAAACACGGGTTGGGAATGCGAGATAGATGATGGCGATGGCAACAGAGAGAAGCCATGATTTATCTTGTAGATCCTGTAGAATCCTGTACATCCTGTCTGAAGATGTTACGCGATCGATCGATAATCTGTTTTGGCGGGGAAGACTGGTGGTATCACCACCCGCATTCCAAGGCCCACCTGATGCGCAAATTCGCGCGCGCCGGCAACAAGGTGATCTTTGTTAACTCCATCTCGATGGGCCTTCCGGGCCTGGCCCACAAAGATCTACTACCACGAATCAAACGCAAGCTCGGCAGTTATTCGAAGCTCGCTCGGCAAACAAACGAAGGCATCACAGTTGTCTCGCCCGCGAGTTTACCGTTCTTTGGCACTGCCGCCGCGCGCTCAATTAATCGTCGCATGATTGCGGCGCAGATCAAGCGTCTCGCCCGCAGCCGCGGACTCACAAACCCGATTCTCTGGATCGCCATTCCCACTGCCGCCGGCATGATTGGTGCGCTTGACGAATCGGCAGTGGTCTATCACGTGTCGGACAAGTATGATGCGAATACGATGGATCACGCTACCAATCCGGCATTGATACGCCGCCTGCACGAACAGGCCATCGACGCCGCCGACCTGGTTTTCTATTCCGGTCGAAAACTTTTTAACGAAGCCACGCGAGGACGTGAACGGTCGCACTTGCTCGAACAGGGTGTCGATTACGATCATTGGCGGCACGTCGGTAACGGGAACATCGATGTTGCTCCTGAGATTGCTAAGATCCCGCGACCGCGTTTGGGTTACTTTGGCGCGGTGGAACCCTGGCTGGTCGACCAGGAGTTGATCAAGCGCGCCTCACGCGAGCGTCCGCAGTGGCAATGGATCTTCATTGGAAACAAATCACGCGGGCTCGACATTGAAGAGTTGCCGAATGTGCACTTTTTGCCGCCAGTAGCGTATGCAGATCTGCCCGCGTATGCCGCGGGATTCGACGTTTGCGTGTTGCCATGGGAAACTGAGCAGTCTTTTACGAGCTATGGCTCGGCGATCAAGGTTCGCGAATACCTTGCGACCGGAAAGCCGGTAGTCATTTCGCCATTACCCGAATACGAGCCGATGCGAGACGTGCTTCGCATCGGGCGCACGCGAAACGACTTCATCCGGCTCGTCGAGGAAGCGCTTCACGACAACGATCCCGCCAATGCTAAAAGACGCCAGGCTGCTGTAGCCGGCGGCACGTGGGACGCGCGTGCGGAGTGGGTTAGTGATTTGATTGAGAGAGTTTTAGCCGCGAAAGAAAGTTAATTCGCCACAAAGATGCACATAAGCACAAAAGAGTTTTGATCTAACATTTGTGCTTTTGTGTCTCAACATATGAAGCAAGTCCTACAAAATCGTAAAACGGGCAGGCCATTTGTCGGGGAAGTGCCGGTGCCGGCGTTGCAGAGAGGGCGCGTGCTGGTGCGCACTGTCGCGTCGTTGATTAGTGCAGGCACTGAACGCGCTGCGGTCGAACTCGTCAGCAAAGGGTTGGTCCAGGAGGCACGGCAACGTCCCGATCTCGTCAAAGCTGTTGTTGCAAAGGTGAAGAACGAAGGACTTCTTAACACGTTTGCCGCGGTGCGCGACAAGATGGCGGCCTCGCAGGCGTTGGGTTACAGCGCCGCGGGAATAGTTTCCGCAGTTGCGAATGACGTGACGGAGTTTCAGATCGGCGATCGCGTTGCGTGTGCAGGTGTTGGTTTTGCTTCGCACGCGGAAGTGTTGTCAGTGCCGAAGAACCTTTGTGTTCATCTTCCCGAGAGTGTGAGTTTTGAGTCGGGAGCCTACGGAACGCTGGGCGCGATCGCGTTGCAGGGTGTTCGGCTCGCGGAGCCGACGCTCGGTGAATCCGTTGTCGTGATCGGGCTGGGTTTGGTGGGCCAACTCACGGTCCAGCTTCTCAAAGCAAATGGCTGTCGCGTATGCGGACTGGACCTGGATCCGTCGCGAGTTTCTTTGGCGCTCGAGTTGGGTGCTGACAAGGCCGTTGTTTCAAATGAAGAAGCTGCAAAAGAGATCGCGGCGTGGACTCGTGGTCACGGTGCTGACGCAGTACTGATCACGGCTGCCACTGATTCAAACGGGCCTATCGAACTGGCGGCGCAAGTGTCGCGTTTGAAAGGACGCGTGATTGTCGTGGGCATGACGGGCATGGACATTCCGCGTCCGCCGTTCTTCAGTCGTGAGCTCAAACTGATCGTTTCGATGTCGTATGGACCAGGCCGCTACGATCCTGACTATGAAGAGAGGGGACACGACTATCCGCTCCCTTACGTGCGTTGGACCGAGAAGCGAAATATCGAGAGCTTTCTCCAACTCGCCGGTGACAAGCGCGTCAACGTCGAGCGGTTGACGACTCATCGCTTTCCGATAGCAGAAGCTGAGCGCGCATACCGGTTAATCTCGGGTGACGTGCAGGAACCGTATCTGGGTGTTGTGCTCAATTACGATCCGGAAGCCGAGATTGCGCGAAGAGTGTCGCTCAACGCGACTGCTCCGGTGCGGAAAGCGGAGAAGGCGATCGTGTTGGGAGTGATTGGCGCGGGCGGCTACGTTCCGGCGATGTTGCTGCCACACTTCAAAGCCGAGGGCGTTCAGTTTAGTTCGATAGCGACAGCTTCCGGAATTTCGGCGCACGATGTTGGAAAGAGGTTTGGATTTGCGTATGCGGTGTCGAGCGCTGAGGAGGTGCTGGACGACGCCCAGGTCAATCTCGTTGTAATCGGCACGCGACACGCCACGCATGCGGAGCTTGCACGCAAAGCCCTCGAACGTAATAAGCACGTCTTCGTTGAGAAGCCGCTGGCGCTGAACGATCAGGAGTTGGAATCAGTTCTCGACGTTGCCGGAACTTCCACAGGCAAGTTGATGGTCGGCTTCAACCGGCGCTTCTCGCCGCTCGCGCAGCGTGCAAAAGAGTTCTTCGCCGGTAGCGAGACGCCGCTTTCGATTCTCTATCGGGTAAACGCCGGTCGCATTCCAAAGGAGCACTGGACTCAGAACGATGTCGAAGGTGGTGGCCGGATCATTGGTGAGGTTTGTCATTTCATCGATCTGATGGAGCATCTAACCGGAGCGCTGCCGGTGTTTGTCTTTGCGGAGTCGATGAGTGCAAAGTCGAGCAAGATCATCGATACCGACTCGGTTTTTATCACGTTGCGATTTGCGGATGGTTCGAATGGCGCCGTTGCGTATCTCAGCGAGGGCGACAAGTCTTTGGCGAAGGAGCGCGTGGAGATATTCGGCGCAGGGAGAGTTTTTGTACTTGATGATTATCGGCGCGCCACGCTCTACAAAGACGGACGCGAAGAGCAGGTGACGTTGAAGGCGCAGGACAAAGGTCAGCAGGCACAGGTGCACGCCGTTTGTGCAAGCGTGCTCGAAGGTGGGGCGGCGCCGATCAGTCTCGATGAACTTGCTGCCACGAGCCGCGCGACATTCCGCGTGCTCGACTCGCTTCGGGAACGCCGCCCCTTCGAGCTTTGAACCAAAGGTTACACGGATCTCTCACACAGATCTGCGCAGATCGGTTTTCAAAATCTGTGTAATCTGTGGTTAGGTTTTTGATCAATGTGCGGGATTGCAGGAATTGTTCATATCGAGCCTGAAAGACTCATCGGTCCGATGCTCGAGAGCGTGGAGCATCGCGGTCGGGATGATTCAGGGACGTGGGTCTCCGAGCCGATCGATTCCTCCGGCAGGCGCTTGTGCCTGGGCCATCGCCGCCTCGCCATCATCGATCCGAGTCCAGCGGGTCACGAACCGATGCTCTCTCACGAGGGGCGCTACGTCCTCACGTTCAATGGTGAGATCTACAACTATCGTGAACTGCGCGAAGAACTCAAGTCCCTCGGCCAAAACTTCCGCACGGATTCAGATGCGGAAGTCCTGCTCGCCGCTATTTCCGAATGGGGCTGGGAAGCTGTCGGGCGTTTCAACGGCATGTTTGCCTTCGCCGTTTGGGACAATCGCGAGCGGACGTTGACACTGGTTCGCGATCACGTCGGCATCAAGCCGCTCTATTATTCGTTCATTCCAGCTCGAAACGACGCGCCCGCAACGTTTGTCTTCGGCTCCGAAATCAAAGCCATCCTCGCGAGCGGATTAGTAACACCTGAACTCAATCCCGAAGCGCTGCATCAGTTTCTCACTTTCCTCTGGTCACCCGATCCGAACACGTTGTTTACAAACATCAAAACCGTTCCTCCCGCGCATCTGCTCCACTTTCATGGCGATGAGATCACGCTCCAGCAGTGGTGGGACGTTTCTTTCTCTACCATCGAAGAAGGAAAGAACGAAGCGGCCTGGTGCGAGCGCGTACTCAATACTCTCGATCGCGTTGTGAAAATGGAGATGGTGGCCGACGTGCCGCTCGGATCGTTTCTCTCCGGCGGCATCGACTCTTCCGGAATCGTGGCGATGATGGAACGCCATCGCAACGGCAAGGCGATTAGCACTTATACAGTGGGGATCGAAAGCGAAGACCTGCGTTACGACATCATCCCCGACGACGTGCGTTGGGCGCGGCGCGTCAACGAGCAGTTGCAGACTGACTATCACGAGATCATGTTGAAACCCTCTGTCGCCGATCTCCTGCCGAAGCTTGTCTATCACATGGAAGAACCGCCAATCGACATGGCGATTCCCAGTTATCTGGTGTCGAGAGCGGCGCGTGAAACTCTGACCGTAATGCTTTCAGGCATGGGTGGCGACGAAGTGTTTGCCGGTTACCCGCGGCAAATGGCGATGAAGATTGCGTCGGCGTTTGATCCGGTTCCAAATCTGCTGCGGCGACCGCTGATGAAAACCGTCGCGCATGTTTTGCCCGGTGGGTTGCCGGGAAGACTGACGGCGCCGCTTCGCAACGCGAAGAAGTTTGCACGCAGCGCCGCGCTCGATTTCGAAGATCGTTACCTCGGTTACGGCACTTACTTTACGAACGACATGAAGCACCGCCTGTATACCGACGAATGGCGCACACTCACACGCGACTACGATCCGTATGCCGCGCATCGTGCTTACTTCGCGCGCGTCGCAGATGCTGCGCCATTGAACCAGCTTCTTTACGTCGATCTGAAAACGTTTCTGCCTTGCCTCAATCTTTTAACTACCGACAAGACTTCGATGGCCGCGAATCTCGAAGTCCGCGTGCCGTTTCTTAATCGCGAGATGATCGAAATGGCCGCACGCATGCCGCCGAGATTGAAACTGCGCGGGCTCACGCGAAAGTACGTGCTCAAGCGTGCGCTCGAAAGTGTTTTGCCGAAAGAGGTGGTCTGGCGAAAGAAGGCCGGGTTTGGAGCGCCTATCCGATCGTGGCTGCGCGGCCCTTTGAGGCCGTTGATAGACGACCTATTGTCGGAAGAGGCGGTGAAGCGCCGCGGCATGTTCCGTCCGGGGGAAGTAAGGCGAGTGCTGGACGCTGACTTTTCCGGGCGTGAGGACTATAACCTACAGATTTTTCAGCTACTTGGCCTGGAATTGTGGCACCGCACGTTCATCGATTAACATCCTTGGCAACATAGCAAAACATTGACAAGCACCGCTCGGCGCGTCTACTCTGCTTTTGGCGAGTCATCCCTGGCTCGAAATCCCGAAGCCCTCACGGCCTCGAAAAAGTCTAAGCCCACAGCAATGACCGGACTGGACCAACTCGATTTTTCAGGTAATGGACTACACTCGGCGCAAACGCCCGGGGAGCGCCCTTGTGTGTTGCTGGTCGAGGACGATCCTGCGCTGCGACGCTACCTTGAAGTCGTGCTTCAGCGCGCGGGGTATGAAGTTGCATCCGCCGGTGATGGTTTGGAAGCGATGAAAGTTTTGCTCGCCACCCGCGTCGATGTGATCGTTACGGATGCGCTGATGCCGAACCTTGATGGATATGAGTTGTGTCGTTTCGTGAGGAACAGCGAGCATCTGGCCCACTTGCCGATCATCTTGTTGAGCGCACTCGATCCGAAGAATACGACCGATGAGTCTGAGCAGGTGAACGCGTTTCTTGCAAAGCCGGTCTCTCAGGAAGATCTCCTGGCCTGTATGTCGGAAATGATTTTTTCCCGTAAAGACGCAAAGAAGCAAAGCTAAGTTGAAGATATCCCTTTGCCTTTTTGCGCCTTTGCGGGAAACTTATTTTGTATTCTCGATTAGTTTGTCTAGTGGCGAATATGGAATGCTCTGGTCGGTAGCGACTGCCTCATACGTGCAGTGTCCCGCGTAGGTGTTGACACCTTCTTTCAAACCCGGATCACTTGTAATCGCTTCCATGAAGCCTTTGTTTGCCAGCTTCAGGGCATAGGGCAACGTTGCGTTAGTCAACGCGAACGTCGAAGTGCGTGGCACGGCGCCCGGCATGTTTGCAACACAATAGTGCAGCACACCTTCAACGTAATAGGTTGGATTCGAGTGAGTGGTCGGATGTGTAGTCTCGATGCAGCCACCCTGATCGACCGCGACGTCCACTATAACAGCACCATTAGGAACTTCCTTGAGCATGGCCCGTGTCACGAGCTTCGGCGCGGCGGCGCCAGGCACCAGCACGGCGCCAACGATCAGATCCGCTTCCGAGATGGCGTCCTGGATCATGTAAGCGCTGGACGCAAGCGTGGAAATTTTTGACAGGAAAATATCGTCGAGCTCGCGCAACCGATCGAGGTTCTTATCGATGATCGTAACGTGCGCGCCCATGCCCACTGCAATCTTCGCTGCGTTTGTGCCAACGACGCCGCCGCCGATGATCACGACTCGCGCCGCGGGCACACCCGGAACGCCGCCCAATAGAATTCCTCTTCCACCACTCATCTTCTCGAGGTAGTGCGCCCCGACCTGAATCGCCATGCGCCCAGCGACTTCCGACATGGGAGTCAGCAACGGCAACGTACCGCGTCGATCCGTAATCGTCTCGTAGGCGATGCCGGTGACTTTACGCTTAATCAACTCCTGCGTGAGCGCGTGTTCCGGAGCAAGATGGAGGTACGTGAAAAGCAGTTGGCCCTCGCGCATACGTGGATACTCGGTCGCGATCGGCTCTTTCACTTTTACGATCATGTCGGCGCTGGCCCAAACGTCGTCAGCGGATGGGATGATGGTGGCCCCGGCGCGTTCGTACAGCGTATCTTCAAAACCCGAACCTGCGCCCGAGTTCGCCTCGACCCGGATTTCGTGTCCTGCGTCTTTCAAGGCGCGCACTCCGGCAGGCGTTAATCCAACTCGGTATTCGTTGTCTTTGATTTCTTTCGGCAGACCGACGATCACAATTTTATTCTCCTGGGTGGGCCACAAAAAGGCACAAAAAGCACAAATGCATCAATAGCGATAATCAGTTATTTGTGCCTTTTGTGCCTTTTTGTGGCTGAAGATGCTGTCATTGAGGGGACTCAACCTGGTCGATCTGCGCACGCTGCAGCTTGCCGCTGAAGTCGACATAAACCGACTTCCATTCAGAGAAGATGTCCAACACCTGCGTGCCTGCTTCACGATGGCCGTTGCCGGTTGCCTTGGTGCCGCCGAACGGAAGATGGACCTCAGCGCCGATGGTTGAAGCATTCACGTAGAAGATGCCGGTGTACATCTCGTTCATCGCTTTGAAAGCGCGATTGACGTTCTGCGTGTAGATCGCCGCCGATAGACCATAACGAACGCCGTTGGCGATCTGAATTGCGTCGTCGAGCGAGTTCGCTGGAATAACTGTCGTTACTGGTCCAAAAATCTCTTCCTGTGAAATGCGCATGTCAGGAGCAGCGTCAGTGAAGACTGTCGGTTCGATGAAATGGCCGTTCGCATAATCACCTCGCGACAGACGTTTGCCGCCACAAGCGAGCTTAGCGCCATCGTCGTTACGTCCGATCCGGATGTAACTCATGATCTTTTCGACGGCGTCGGCGTTAATAACCGGGCCAACGTCTGTCTTAGGATCCGCACCATCTCCGACGCGCAGTGCTTTCGTATTTTCGACCAGCTTTGTAACAAACTGCTTATAGACCTTCTTATGAACAACCAAACGCGACGAGGCGGTACAGCGCTGGCCAGACGTACCAAAGGCGCCCCAAATGGCGCCTTCAACAGCTAAATCGATATCGGCATCGTCCATCACGATGATAGCGTTCTTGCCGCCCATCTCGAGCGAGCAGATGGCGTTTCGTTCGGCGCAGGCCGAAGCGACGATGCGGCCGGTTTCAGTCGACCCCGTGAACGAGATCAAACGCAGCGCCGGATGATTGGTCATCGCTGCGCCAACGGTTTCGCCATAACCAGTGACCAGATTAACGACGCCCGGCGGAATGCCAGCTTCCTCGCAGGATTTCACTAAATTGTAAGTTGAAAGCGGTGTGTCTTCGGCGGGTTTGATCACGACGGTGTTGCCGCAGATCAACGCTGGAATCAGTTTCCACGATGGAATCGCCATCGGAAAATTCCATGGTGTGATCAGGCCGCAAAGACCAACCGGCTGGCGCACGCACATCGCAAACTTGTCGCGCATCTCGGCCGGTGTGGTGAACCCGTGAAGGCGTCGTCCTTCGCCCGCAGTGTAGTAAGTGCAATCAATCGCTTCCTGAACGTCGCCGCCGGCTTCTTTCAAAACCTTGCCCATCTCGCGGGTCATGTCAGCCGTAAACTGTTCCTTGTTGCGGATCAGGATCTCGCCGAGTCGGAAGAGCAATTCCGCGCGCTTCGGAGCGGGAGTGTTACGCCAGCGATCGAACGCGTTTTGTGCCGCATTCACAGCCGCATTTACGTCGTCGCTGGTGGAAAGAGGAAAGCGTCCGACGATGTCGCGATTATCTGCGGGGTTGATGTTTTCAAACATCTCGCCAGACTCACTGGCGACCCACTTTCCATCGATGTAGTTCTGATAGGTTTTGACTGCGGCGCGTGCAGCGTTACGCGCTGCGAGTTTTCCGCCGGTTTTTGCGATTGCCTTTTTAGCCTGAGCCATATGTTATTTCCAATTTCCGATTGCCGATTGCCGATTTAATAGGCTCAAAAGCCAAATTGGCAATTGGCAATCGGCAATTGGCAATCATTGATACGTGAACTGAATGATCAGCGGCAGCAGGCGATCGCCCCGCGTATCGCGCCGGACTCTTGTCACATTCAGAACGATGGGATCACCAGCCCTAAGCCCGTTCAACACTCGTTGGAAATCGGAGAGTGAAGTTACCGGCGTGCGGTTGATTTTATTGATCACGTCGCCCTCGAATACGGCCGGCTCACCGCCAGGCGCGGTGCGAATCTCCGCCACGAGACCATTCGGATCGATCTCCTTCACGTAAAGACCTTGAACACCGGTCAGATGCCGGTCAGCCAAAAGCTGCGGCGTTAGTTCAGTGAGCGTGATTCCAAGACGCAGGGCGTTGCCACGTGGAGGACCACTCTTCGGCGCCGGCTTTGTGAGTGCATCCCAGTTTCTCGTGGTTTGTGGCGGAGGCCGTTCACCCAATGCAACGCTGATCGTCTTCTTTTCCAGTTTGCCATTGGCATCTCGCAGGTAAGAAAGTGTGACCTGCTGGCCCACGGGCGTGCTGGCGACACGCTGAATCAGATCCTGTGCACTGATAACGGGCCCGCCTTCAAACTCGACGATGATGTCGCTGGCTTGCAGACCGCTTTTTGCTGCCGGCGTGGGTTGACCGCCTTCAGTCGCCGTGACGGAGGTTATGATCGCGCCCTTGGCTTCCGGCAGGCCATAAACTTTCGCAAACTCATCGTGCACGGATTCCAAAGTTATTCCGAGGTAACCGCGTTTGACTTTCCCCTGCGCGACTAATTGTTTGTAGACGAAATTCGTTTCGTTCGCGGGCAGAGCGAATCCGATGCCGTTGTAGTCACCGGTCGACGTCGCAATCTGCGAGTTCATGCCGATCACTTCGCCACGCATGTTGACGAGCGGTCCACCACTGTTGCCGCGATTGATAGCTGCGTCAGTCTGGAGAAAACGTTGGAAGACGTTGAAGTGCGGACTTTCGCGTTCCTTCTTGGAAATGATTCCCGCAGTGACGGTTTGATCGAGACCGAAGGGCGAACCCATAGCCAGCACCCAATCGCCGACCTGTGCGGCGTTTGAATCACCGAGAGTTACAGTTGGAAGATCTTTCGACGTTTCGATCTTGATTACGGCCACGTCAGTCTCGAAATCGAAGCCGATGACGGTGCCACGGTATTTCTCACCCGATTGCAGTCCGACAGTGATTCGCGCTGCGTCTTCAACCACGTGGTAATTAGTCAGGATGTAGCCCTTGGGACTGACGATAAAGCCGCTGCCGACGCCGGTTGGCGCACGCCTTGGCCGAGGCCGGAACATCTCGAGCAGCGGATTCTTTTCAGTTTGATCTTCCTTGTCTTCGTCTTTCTCACTGATCTCGGGCTGGGCCTGAGTGGTTTCGATATTCACGACGGCCGGTTCGACGCGGCGAGCAATCTCGGCAAATGACGCAGACAGAGCTTCAGGCGCGCGGGCAATCTGCATTTCGGGCTGTGCGATCGTAGTCCGGCCTGACAACATCGCTCCGATACCGATGCCGGCGACGAGGCATGCGATTGCGAGTGCGGCAATCCAGATACGCAGTTTTCGTAGGATGGTCCGCTCCTGATCCGTCGTGCGTTGGTTAGAGACGTCAAACATATTTCACCACCTTCTAAATAAGCCGAGATCCACGCCCCAGGGAAAGGGCTAGAGTATAGCGAAAGGGTTGTCCGTGAGCAAAAAGATGGGAACGGGATGCACATGATTTTAATAGGATTAACATGTAAATCATGTCTAATCCGGGCATCCTGTCAAAACAGTGCGAAGTCTTTAAGGGCGCAGGAGTACTTTCAGGACACCCTTCACACCTGCGCGGCGCATCGCGTGAACGCCCTTCGAGAGTGCATATTCCTCGCTGATCAGACTGTCAACATCAACTGCATCTTTCTTCAGCAACTCGAGCGCGGGTGTGAAACGTCCACAACGTGAACCGATAATCGAAATCTCATCAACCACAACGCGCGTCGTATCCATCTCCGTTTTTCCGTGAAATGTAGACTTCAAAACAAGCCGGCCCTTTGGCCGCAGCAGGTCGAGGGCCAGAGCAAATCCCGCCGCTGCACCCGACGCTTCTACTACTACGTCAAACTGCTTCGATCGTTTCGCTGCCTGTTTGGGAGTTGCGGTTTCGATGCCGCGCCTTTCCGCGATACGCAGTTTGGAAGAGTGTTTTCCGATCAGAAGTAACGATGCTCCGGTGAGAGCGAGCACCTGTGCGCAGAGCAATCCGAGTTTGCCATCGCCAATCACCGCCACGCGATCGGACTTAGAGATCGAGACACGCTCGAGAACGCCACACGCCGCCGCGAGTGGCTCGGTGAAGACCGCATGCTCGTTAGGAACGTTAGCAGGAACTGGTAACAGATTCACGGTGGGCAGTTGAAGAAACTCAGCGTGCGCGCCGTCACGCCCGTGGATGCCCAGCACGGTGCGTGAAGCGCAGTGACGTGAGTCGCCGGCGCGGCACAGATCGCACTTACCGCAGCCCGCATTTATTTCGCCAACAACGCGACGACCAACGAGCGTGTGATTAGGGCTCTCTTCAACAACACCGACGAATTCGTGTCCGATCGTTCCTTTGAACCCGGCGTAACCACGCGCGATCTCCAAATCGGTGTTGCAAATGCCTGACAGCAGCACACGGACCAGCGCCTCATCAGCGCGATCCGGCTTCTCGACCTCTTTAACTGAAACACTTTTCTTTTCGACGCGAAGGGCGAGCATTGATGCTTCGTTTAGCTGCAGATGAACGCAAATAAACGCAGATCAGCGTTTTATCAGCGTTCATCTGTGGCTAAAAAGTCTTACTTCTCGTGTACGCATTCTGCGGCGTGAGCTCGACGGTTTGCCTGGCGCCGACAACCGTTACAGGCAAACGCCACTCGAACTGTTCGTCGCCCAAAAGTGTGGCATGCAACCACCAGCTGCCAGGCGCGAGCATCACGGTACCGTTCCCTTGTTTGTCGAGGCGCGCGTTAATCGGTGAACGACCCCTCATCCGTTCCTTGAGAAAATCTTCAAAGCGCTTGCCGGGCTTCGGCTCGGTAAAGAACTCGTGCCGCACCGCGATGATATCAACTGGATAAAGACTAACAGCCACGTCCAGTGAAAGAACGGCACTCTCCGGAGGTTGTCGAATTACGATCTGTAAAGTCGCTGTTCGCTGATCGGCTTTGACTTCAGTGTCGCGGGCGGGAAGTCGTCGATAAATCATCCACCCGGCGCCGGCGAGTAAAACAATCAGCCCAACTTGCAAAGCAACGATTGCGAGACCGCGAAATGTGACCGCAGATTTCAGTGCGGAAATACGGTTGTAAAACATTGAATTGCTACTGACCATTACGCTTCAGCCGGCGCACGAAATCTACCAGCGAGTTGATCTCTTTTTCTTTAAGCTTGTGGCCGAATGCCGGCATGTTGCCGCGCACGTTTCGTCCATTCATGATCGAGTTGAAGATGCGTTCGTCACTGACCTCCGTCTGCCACTGAGCCTCTGTAAGGTCGCGCGCATGGCTAAACTTACCCTTCGAAGTCTTCGATCGTCCATCGTTGCCATGACAGGAGATGCAATGGCGCCGATATAACTGCGAGGCTGAGCGTGCATTGGTGTTGCCCGCTGCGGTCGCCAGTCCCAACGGCGCGAGGCACACGAGAACAAATAAGGCTAAAGAAAGGCTGCGCATGACCGGGCAATAATAAACACCACAACACCAAGACACAAAGTAACATCTAACTTCTTGTTTTACTTTGTGCCTTTATGGCTTAGTGGTTATGATTACGTGCGTAATCCCCGTAATCGCAAATCAGGACAACTCAATTGACTGAAATCGAGATCAACAAGCTGCGTGAAGAGTGTGGCGTCTTCGGAATTTACGGACATCCGGACGCGTCCCGGCTGACTTACCTCGGTTTGTACGCCCTTCAGCATCGCGGCCAGGAATCGTGCGGCATTGTCGCTTCCGACGGCGCCGAGCTGCGTCTCCAGCGAGAAATGGGTCACGTCTCCGAATCGTTCGATCAGGCAACGTTGGATCGTTTGCGCGGCGCGAGCGCGATCGGACACGTGCGCTATTCGACCGCCGGAGAAGTCTCGATTCTCGAGGCGCAACCGTTTCTCGTGACTTGCCAGCACGGGCAGATCGCAGTTTGTCACAACGGCAACCTTCCGTTCGCCCGCGAAGAACGACAGAGACTCGAGCGCGACGGCGCCATCTTTTCTTCGACATCCGACACCGAGGTAGTGCTTCACGGAGTCGCCCGATCGCGAGCGCCGGTCAGAGAAGCGATACCACAAGTCCTGCGAGAGACTGAAGGCGCGTTTTCAATGCTCTTTCTGACGCCGTCGGAGATGATCGTCATACGCGACAGTCGCGGTTTCCGCCCGCTGGCATTAGGGCGGCTCGGCGACGCGTGGGTTGTTGCGTCAGAAACATGCGCGTTTGATCTGATCGATGCGCAGTACGTGCGTGACGTCGAGCCCGGAGAGATGCTCGTGATCGATAAAGAAGGCTTGCGTTCGTCACACCCGCTGCCGGAGCAGAAGCACTCGATGTGTCTCTTCGAGCATGTTTATTTTGCGCGACCGGATTCTTTGATCTATGGCAAGTCGATAAATGAGTCGCGACACAAGATGGGCCGGAGGCTTGCGGTTGAGCAGCCTGCCGATGCCGACATCGTGGTGCCGGTGCCGGACTCGGGCGTGGCGGCTGCGATCGGTTACGCTGCGGAAAGCGGGTTGAGTTTTCGTTTTGGACTCGTCCGCAATCACTATATTGGGCGCACCTTCATCGAGCCGCGACAATCGATTCGTTCTTTTGGAGTTCGCATAAAACTCAATCCGGTGCGGGACTTGATAAACGGCAGGCGCGTGGTCCTGATCGACGATTCGATCGTGCGTGGCACGACGTCGAAAAAGATCGTACGCATGGTTCGCGACGCGGGCGCGAAAGAGATTCACATGCGCATCAGTTGTCCGCCGACGATTAGCCCGTGCTACTACGGAGTCGATACGCCGAACAAATCGGAACTGATTGCGGCGCAGATGTCGGTCGAAGAGATAAGAAGGTTCATCGAGGCCGACTCATTGGGCTACTTGTCGCTGGAGGGAATGATCGCGGCGACGGGTGTGAGCCCCGATTCCTCGTGTGTGGCTTGCTGGAACGGGAAGTATCCGACGCGCATTACGCGAGAAGCAGAGACGATGTGGGAACGTGAGCGTGAGTCGGTGACGTCCGAGCGTTGATATGTTGCGAATCTTAGTCATCATCCTGCTCTTTGCTAGTGGCGCACAGGCCTCGGAAGAGGTTTCCCGCAAAGACGCAAAGGAGCAAAGGGAATTTGGTAGCGCCTTTGCTCCACCGCAACAACGCGCCGAGCTTGCGATCGAAGTCTTCCAGGTTCTCGATCTTCCTCTGACCGTCCACCAGGCCTCGTTGGTAAAGTCTGAGAAGGGCTACTTCCTGAAACTCTCGCTCGCGAATAGTTCAGAGCAAAAAATAATTGGACTGCGATACGCGCTGGCTACAATCGCCTCCACGAATAAAGCTTCACCGCTGGTCAACCGGACGGAAGGTTTCTCGATGCCGCCGTATGCCGCGGAGAGTTTGACGTTCAAAACTCCAATCAAGTTCAAATCAAAGGGTGGAGAGCGGCTCGTCCTGATGCTCGAGCAAGTTATCTCTCGCGAATCGATCTGGGAAGTGGTGAAAGCAAAAGAGGCCTTCGACGCTTATGCCAGGGGAGATTATTCGGTGCTGCCGGTCGTGTTGCGCGTGGCGAATCAAGTCGATGCTCCTTTCTCAGGGCGGCGCTTCAGAGAATAAATAACGAGGTTGAGATTGGGACGAGCTACCCGAGGCTGTGGTTGTGCGGTTGCAGTTCTTCTAGTAGTAGCCTTGCTGGGTGGCTATGCCGGGTGGAAGTATGTTTATCCCTGGTGGAAAACCCAGCCGCCGCCGGCATCGGGCGGTGAGTTGACGATTCGTATTCTCGACGTTGGTCCAATTAACGGCGATTCGATTCTCATCTCTTCACCTTCGGGAAAAACTATATTGATCGACGCGGGTGATACGACGAAAGGCAAGACCGTGGTCGAGGCGTTGAAGCGTAACAACGTGCAGCAACTCGATTACTTTATCGCGACGCATCCGCATCCCGATCACATCGGTGGAGCGACTGAAGTTTTCAAGGCAGTGAAAGTCTTGAACGTAATCGATAACGGCCAGGGCCCGACTGTTCCTCCTCAACCTGCCGCGCCAAAGCAAACGACGCGGAAGCCGCCGGCGAACAGAAGATCGAACCAACCGGCTTCAGTGACGAAGTTCTACGACGACTACAAAGCAGCGTTGAACTCGAGTGGCGCTCATTATGAAACTGCCAAACCGGGAACGAAGTACGATCTCGGCGGCGGCGCTCTGTTGACGATTTTGGCGCCGTCAGAACCGTTCTTCACGAAAGATAAAATGACCACGGGTGGAAACGAACCAAACGCAAACTCGATCGTAGCGCGTTTGGATTACGGATCGTTTTCGATACTGTTGGCAGGCGACGCTGAAGACCAGACCGAACATCGTTTGCTGACGAAGGAACTCGAGCTGCAGGCGCGGGTGTTGAAGGTCTCACACCACGGTTCGAAGTATGCTTCGTCAGGAGATTTTCTGAATCGAGTCAAACCCGAGATCGCGATTGTTTCGTGTGGCGCGTGGAATCGTTACGGTCATCCGTCACAAGCAGTGCTCGATCGGCTGCGTGCTGCAAACGTGAAACTCTATCGCACGGACTTGCAGGGCGAGATTACGATCACCACGCGCGGAAAAGACAATGAGATTACGGTCAAGACCGCGAAAGAAACTACCGAGGATCTCTGGGCCGGCCGCATTGCGCAGAAGGATGATTCATCTCGTTCGGGTTTCATTGCTTACGGCGATTTCGGTCCACCACCACGACCGAGGAAGAGCGAACAGAAGTGACCGTTAGCTTGTAAATCCTGACGAGATTTACAAGATACTCAAAGCATGCAAAAACCAATCTCTTACAGCGATGCCGGCGTCGATATCGATGCCGCGACGCGAGCTACTGACAGGATCAAAGAACTCGCGCGCAGGACTTTCAACGAGCGCACGCTTTCGGAAATCGGAAGCTTTGGCGGAATGTTTGATGGCGCGTTTCCGAAGCTGAAGCAGCCTGTGCTGGTTGCATCCGCCGACGGCGTCGGTACCAAGCTCAAGATCGCATTCGCGACCGGTGTGCATAACACCGTGGGTCGCGACCTCGTTAACCATTGCGTGAACGACATCCTGGTCCAGGGCGCGCGCCCGCTCTTTTTTCTCGATTACATTGCGACCGGAAAGTTGTCGCCAGAGGTTGTCGCGAGCATCGTTGAAGGCGTGACGAATGGTTGCCGTGAAAATGGTTGTGTGTTGTTGGGCGGCGAAACCGCGGAGATGCCCGGTTTCTATCAGGACGGCGAATACGACATCGCGGGTTTTATTGTCGGTGTGGTTGACCGAGAGAAGATCATCGACGGGAAGGCGATCGCCCCGGGAGACGTTTTGCTTGCATTGCCTTCCGCGGGATTACACACAAACGGATACTCGCTCGCTCGTAAACTCTTTTTCGAAGTCGCGAGCTTTGAGCCACACACACGGTTGCCGGAATTGGAAATGACTGCCGGTGAAGCGCTACTGCTGCCACACCTCAGTTATCTAAAACCGCTCGACGGTTTGCTCGATCGGGGACTGATCAAAGGCCTGGCCCATATCACTGGCGGTGGACTCACCGACAACATTCCAAGGATCCTGCCGGAAAGCACGGCGGTGCGGATCGAGCAGGGCTCATGGCCCACACCTCCTCTATTTGAGTTGCTCCGCCGCCTCGGTAACGTTTCTGAGAGCGAAATGCATCGCACGTTTAATATGGGCGTTGGCATGGTGATCGTCTGCAACGCGCCAGACGCCGAAGTTATTGAAAGCCATCTTCGAGATCACGGCGAAGCGTGCTACACGATCGGAAATGTAGTGTCCGGGAATCGTGAGGTATTGATCTGAGCAAAAAGCTTGCGATTTTAATCTCCGGCCGTGGCTCAAACATGCTTGCGCTATGCGATGCCGTCGTCGCTGGGACCATTCCGAATGCAGAAGTAGCAATCGTAATCAGCGACAAGGCCGGCGCTCGCGGACTCGAGCTGGCGAAAGAACGTGGGATCGAAACGCGTGTTGTCGAACGCCATGGCCGCAATCGCGAAGAGCACGAGCGCGAGATCATTTCAATCTTACGCGAGCGTGAGGTCGATCTTGTTTGCCTGGCGGGATATATGCGCCTCCTGTCGCCCTGCTTCATCGAGGCGTTCAAGCACCGGATACTCAACATTCATCCGGGTCTACTGCCTGCTTTTCCGGGGCTTGATGCACAACGGCAGGCGCTCGAACATGGCGTTAAAGTGAGTGGATGCACCGTGCACTTCGTAGACGAGACGCTTGATGGTGGTCCAATCGTCGCGCAGCGTGCTGTGCCTGTTTTGGAAGATGATACGGTCGAGACTCTCTCGGCACGGATACTGAAAGAAGAACACAAGCTTTACCCCGAGGCCGTCGCCCTGGTGCTCGGCAAGCTTCAATAGGTCCAAATAGGTCTTATACGACCTATATCTTTTTTCCCAACGACTCCGCACGCTGAAAAGCCGCCCACACAGCCTTCGACATTATCGTCCGCAGGCTGCCCTTCTCCATCTGATAGATCGCCTCTGCCGACGTGCCTCCGGGTGAGGTAACCATGTTTCGCAGCTCCGCCGGATGTTTGTGCGACTCTCTCGCGAACAAGACTGACCCGAGCAAGGTCTGATGGACCAGTTCCTCTGCGACATGTCTCGAAAACCCCAGATGAACTCCCGCATCGATGAGCGCTTCCATCACCATGAAGATGTACGTCGGTCCGGTGGCGCTCAGCGCAGTCGCCATGTCGATCTGCCGTTCGTTTTCAACGTGCACACTCTTACCGAGCGCGTCGAGCATCGCGCAAACCTGTCGCTCCTGGTCCTCGTTAACGGCTGCACTCGCGGTCCATGCAGTAACGCCTTCGCCAATCTGCGCCGGCGTGTTTGGCATTGTGCGCACTACCGAAGCGTGCAAGAGCTCTTCGGCAATCGTTTCCATCTTTGCGCCGGCGACGATTGAAATAACAAGCTGCTCTTTGACCAAGGCGCCCTTCAGTTCCTCAAGCACTCGATGCAGCCGCTGCGGTTTCACGGCAAGCACCAGGATAGAGCTATCCTCCGGTTCTTCCGGATAGCTCGCCGTCACGGCGTCGCGGTTCTTCTCAAACATCTCGACACCATACTTGACGTGCATCTCCTGGCGACGCGCGAGACGCGGGTGGCTGCCGACGATCTGGTCGGCTTCGACCAGTTTCTTGCGCAGCAGGCCGGTAATAATCGCCTCCGCCATCACACCGCAGCCGATAAAAGCGAGACGGCAGTTGCTGAGAGGATTCGTCGAGGCTTCAGTTACCATTTAATTCCCCCCGTAAAATGGGAAGAGGATAGCGCACGCTTCGATAGTTGAGCTACTCTATCGACCGATGACGATTCCGATGACTATTGACGAACAACTCTCACATGTAGCCAAAGGGTCCACTGAAATCATTCGCGAAGCTGAGCTGCGCGCGAAACTGGAGCAGTCTGCCAGAACCGGTAAGCCTTTGCGCGTGAAGCTGGGTGCGGACCCAACGGCGCCGGATATTCACCTTGGTCATACGGTCGTGATCCGCAAGCTCCGCGCGTTCCAGGAGCTGGGCCATATAGCGATTTTTCTTATCGGCGACTTCACCGGAATGATTGGCGATCCTTCCGGCAAGAACGCCACGCGCCCGCAACTCACTCGCGAAGAGATCGACGCCAACGCCGAAACTTACAAGCAGCAGATCTTCAAGCTGCTCGATCCGGAAAAAACGGTTATCGAATTCAACTCTCGTTGGATGGACAAGCTGGGCTCGGCGGGTTTTTTGCGACTGTCTTCTCACGTCACCGTGAGACAGATCCTCGAACGCGACGATTTTCAACAGCGACTCGAAGCGAATCGACCCTTGGCGCTCCATGAAGTGATGTATCCGCTGGTGATGGCTTACGACTCGGTCGCGCTCGAGGCTGATGTTGAACTTGGCGGAACGGACCAGAAGTTCAACTTGCTGATGGGTCGAAATCTGCAAAGGGAGTACGGGCAGGAGTCGCAGGTAGCGATGATCATGCCGTTGTTGGAAGGAACTGATGGTGTGCAGAAGATGTCGAAGAGTTTGGGAAACTACATCGGCATCAACGAGCCGCCACAGGAGATCTTCGGAAAAATCATGTCGATTTCAGACGATCTGATGTGGCGCTATTACGAGCTGTGCACGGATCTTTCCCCGAGCGCAATAGCTTCGCTTCGTGAGCATACGAACGGCGGGCAACGCAATCCGCGCGATATAAAAGTCGACCTCGCGAAACGGATCGTCGCGGACTTCTATTCGGAGGCCGAGGCGCGCAAGGCGGAAGAAGAGTTCAATGCGATGTTCCGTAACAAGCAGGCGCCGGACGTCGTCGAGGAGCGCGCTTTGCAACCCGGATCGTGGAAGTTACCGAAACTGTTAGTTGAACTCGGACTGGTCCCTTCGATGGCGGAAGCTCGTCGATTGATCGAACAAGGTGGAGTTTACGTTGACGGTGAACGGCGCACACAAACCGACTTTGAACTTAGCCTCCGTGCGGACCAGTCACACTTGATCCAGGTGGGAAAGCGACGCTTCGTAAGAGTTAAAGCCACAGATTACACGGATTAACTACGGATCATAAATGATAAATACCAATCCGTCTTCATCCGTGTAATCCGTGGTTAGGATTTATGTCAGCAACTCTCGCAACTGAAGAGATCCTGATCATCGAAACGCCTGAGCGTGTGCCATTGCACTTCGCCCTCGCGTCGATCGGAAACCGGTTTCTTGCGTGTGCCATCGACCACGCGATTCAGGGCTTTGTGCTGGCCCTCATCGCCATCACCGCGATGATACTGGCCAACTTTTCGAGCATCGAGCGTGCGATTGCGAGCGCACCGAAGTGGGTTTACGCAGTGATGATCCTGCTTCTGTTTCTGACGTTCTCCGGCTACTTCGCATTCTTCGAGTGGATCTGGAGTGGACAAACTCCAGGCAAGCGCTGGTTAAAGTTGCGAGTCATTCGCGAGGATGGACGTCCCATCACCTTTTGGGAAGCATCGGTTCGAAACCTGCTGCGCACTTTCGACATGATGCCCTTTCCGTTTTACTCGATCGGCCTGATCAGTGTCTTTTCAACCAATCGCGATCAGCGCGTCGGCGACATGGTGGCGGGAACTGTCGTGGTTCGCGAACGCGAAGCAGAAGCGCCTGAGTTCTCGCAAGTCTTTGCGACGCCTGTGAGCGATCCCGCGCTTCGTCGATCGTTCAAACCCGTCGACTTCACGGCGAGTTTGAGCGCGTTGACGGAGTCGGAGATCCAGGTGGTGGAAACGTTTCTTCGGCGCCGCTGGGACCTGTCTGATGTACCGCGCCAGTGGATGGCGTGGCGAGTCTCGCTTCCGATTCTTTACAAGATTCGACCTACCTACGATCTCGCCACATTCACGTACGAAGGCTTTTTAGAAGAACTGCTGCACCGCTATCTCCAGGAACATCGCTTCGGCGCAGGCTAAGCTCATTTACGCTTTGGTTTCTCAATCGGAAAGAACTTTCCGGCCTCGAGCGGATCGAGAGGCACGCCGGCCTGTAACGCCGCATAGGCTAAGACAGTATCTTTACCCGCTGCGAGATCTTCGCCTGTCGGCAGACGAATTTCGTCCGGAGCAACGCCGCGATGCTCCAGGCTGTTTCCGTCGGTCATTATCAGGTCAGAGACAGTGACGCTGACTCCGAAGAAGACCACGACGTCGATTCCGATTTCGTCGTGAAACTGCCTCGAGGTCATTACTGCTCCGGCTGTTACATCTCCGATGACGTTCCCTCTTTTTTCGAGCTGGATCGTGCGAGCGAGAACTTCCGAAGCGGACGCTGATCGGCTATCAACCAGTAAGGTTAGCTTACCCGTGTAAGCCTTTTCGCCTCGAGACTTCGCCATCAGCGGCTTGGTTTCTTTACGAGATTTGGTGTCGGCGATTTTGATATCACGATCGAAGAGGTTGCCCACGATGCGCGTGATAGTTGTGACCCAGCCGCCGGCATTGCCGCGAAGGTCCAGGATCAGGTGTTTGTGTTTTTTGGCCCGCGCCATTGCATCATCGATTTGCGAATCGGTCAGGTCAAACTCATTCATCTTCCAGATCAGCAGTTGATCGCCGAACGACACGAACAGATCGCGTCCCAACTCCGCTTCCCGCTCGGCTCGTCTTACAAGGTTCATATACTCGGTGTAGTCGGTGAGGTCGACTACTCGCTTTCCTTGTTTTTGCTTTGCCAGCAGATCGAGCCTGCGTGATTCTCCGTTAGGACTGCGAACAGTCACAATGATGCCGGGCTGCGGGCGCAGCACGTTGTACAAATACTCAAACTTCCACAGGTTTGAACGGCCGAGTTTGTGACCACCGGCCTCCAGAATCTCATCGCCGGGCCTTAATCCTTTAGCTTCGGCGTCGCTGCCTTTCTCGACCGACGAGACGTAACAGCGGTCTCCGATCATCATCATGGTCCAACCATAGTCGGTATCGACAGCGCGTGACGGCGGCATGAAGAAGGTATGCGAGTCGTCTAATTCAATCAGGACTTGTGCGATGGTTCCGAAGATCTGTCCGACGGACTGGTCCGTTTTTATCTTCTCTGAAGCGGTCTTAAAGCGAACGTCCAGGTCCATGCCGCGGTAACCGGGATCGTAGTAGTTCTTTTTCAACTGGTCCTTGATTCTGCTTAACATCATCTGGGCGCGGTCACGATCTTTGCTTTCAACCTTCTGGGCGCGTGCAATCGTGATGGGACCGGCGAGTAGGAAAGTAAAAAATGTGATTGTGAGAAGCTTGCGGGTTACGGGAGATTTTCCAGGTAGACTCATGGGGGATCGTGCTCCTGATTTAGTGATTTGACTAGCTATTTGGCGGTTTGTTAGCCTTCAAGGTTTTGGCTGAGACGAATCTTACAACAGGGGATAGGTCATGAGTAAAGATGTTTTCATACTGGGCGGTAAGCGCACGGCGATGGGCGAATACGTCGGAGCGCTGAAAGACGTATCTGCAATTGACCTCGGGGCAGTCGCAGCGCGCGGCGCCCTGGAAGCAACCGGTGTTAAGGCTGACGAAATCGATCACACTGTAATTGGCAATGCTTTGCAAACTTCCGGCGATGCGATTTATGGCGCTCGTCACGTTGCGTTGAAGGCTGGGGTGCCGTTCGATCGTCCGGCGTTAACAGTCAATCGACTCTGCGGCAGCGGCATTCAGTCGATTGTTTCAGGCGCCCATATGATTCAACTGGGCGAAGCGCGGACGTGTTTGGCCGGTGGAATGGAATCGATGTCGCAGGCGCCCCACGTGATCCGTGGAGCGCGGTCAGGTTTTGCGCTGGGACAGGGCAAACTCGAAGACAGTTTGATGGTTGCGTTGCTTGATACTTACTGCAACACGCCGATGGCCGGAACGGCGGAAAACCTCGCGCGCAAATTCGAGATTTCACGTGAAGAGCAGGACAAGTACGCACTGCGATCGCAGCAGGAAGCGAAACGAGCCAGGGATGCAGGCGTTTTCGCCGGCGAGATTGTTGCGGTTGAGGTGAAGACGCGTAAAGGAAGCGTGCAGGTTGTCGAGGACGATCATCCACGGCCGGAAACCACGCTTGAAGGTTTGGCCAAACTGAAACCGGCGTTTGCTCAGGACGGATTTGTCACAGCGGGCAATGCTTCGGGAATCGTGGACGGCGCTGCTGCACTCGTGATTGCCGGTGAGGATTTTGTAAAGGAGAAAGATCTTACTCCGATGGGCCGGATCGTGAGTTGGGCTTACGCGGGAGTTGAACCGGAGATCATGGGCATCGGACCTGTGCCTGCGACACGTGCCGCGCTCGCCAAGGCCGGCTTGTCGCTTAATGACATAGATTTGGTTGAAGTGAACGAGGCTTTTGCTGGACAGTACCTGGCCGTCGAGAAAGAGTTGGGACTGGATCGCAGCCGCACGAACGTCAACGGTGGCGCGATCGCGCTCGGGCATCCGTTGGGAGCTACGGGTACGCGTCTCGTTTTAACCGTTCTACACGAGCTTCACCGCCGCGAAAAACGCTATGGTTTGGCGACCGCATGTATCGGCGGCGGCCAGGGCATCGCGATGATCGTCGAGCGCCTGTGAGCCTAAGACAGTTTCCCGCAAAGGCAGCAAAGTTTTTAAACGGCTTCTTTGCGTCTTAATCGGTTCCCTTTGCGACTTTGCGGGAAATAGCTTTTCCTGATTTTCCAATAAGATCCAAATTCTTGTGCAGGGCAGTGCCGGTACCTTCACCTCTCTTCCATAGTTAAGTATTGGCACAAATCGCTTTCGTCAGGCGAAGCGATCGGAACCTTTATCCGGCACAACTATTGCGAAATTTTTCTGAACGCTAATCGGCCTCCAGGCCTGGCTTTCATCCGACTCAATAATGCGTCATAAATATTTAATAGGGTCAATGATGACTTAGACTTGCGGAATCAAGCTGGGCGTAATAGAGTCGCGCCTGTTCAGCTTGTCCATTCGCAGTTTTCTTCTGTTAACCCATTGCCTAAGGAGTTCCCCAGAATGTTGAAAATAGTAAGGTTGTCTTTCGTTTCTCTCCTGGTGCTCGCTCTGAGCGCTGTGGCCTTTGCTCAGTCGACGACCACCGGTTCAATTGGCGGCGTCGTAACCAATCCAGCCAAAGAGGTGGTGGCTGGCGCAGAGGTTACGGCCAAGAACATCGGAACTAATAAAGAAGATACTGCCACGACCGATGATACCGGGCGCTTCAAGGTCGCAAACCTGCAACCGGGAATTTATTCCGTTACGGTTAACTCAGCAGGCTTCAGTCCGATGACTGTGGAGAACGTAACGGTTGAAATCGGACGCGAGACGGGCCTTGAAATTCCACTCTCGGTTGGTCCCGTAACCGGCACCGTTGATGTCAGCGCAGAAGCGCCGGTTATCAACACGATCCAACCGGACTTTTCCACCAATCTTAATCAGACTTCCATCAACGAACTTCCAGTCAATGGGCGCCGCTGGTCCAACTTTGCGATTCTTACGCCTGGCGCCGTTCCTGACGGCAATTTCGGCTTGATAAGTTTTCGCGGTATCTCCGGCTTGCTTAACAACAGCACCGTGGACGGCGGCGACAACAATCAAGGCTTTTTCTCGGAAGAGAGAGGGCGCACTCGCAGTGCATACTCGATCAGCCAGTCCGCGATTCGCGAGTTTCAGGTTAACACTTCGAACTTCGCTGCTGAGTATGGACGTTCCGCGGGTGGTGTTATCAATGCGGTTACCAAGTCAGGGACCAATGAGTTTCATGGCTCCGTATTTTTATACAACCGCAATAACAGATGGGGCGCGCGCAACCCGAATACGTTCATCAACCGGTTAGTCAACGGGGTCTCTACTCGTGAGGCGTTTAAGCCGGAGGATAATCGTTACCAGTTTGGTGGAACCATCGGCGGACCAATCGTTAAAGACAAGCTGTTCTTCTTCTTCAGTTATGACGAACAGAAACGTCATTTCCCGGGAGTTGCGGTGTTTAGCACTCCAGGCTACCTGAACACAGTTAACCGCACGACGCTGTTAGCGAGAGGCTTGACAACCGCCCAGATCGATTCGTCGTTAAGTTTTCTGAATAGCTTGACCGGCGAGGTGCCGCGGCGCGGAGATCAAAGACTTTTCCTGCCGAAAATCGATTGGCATTTGAATTCAAATCATCAATTCACTGCCACATACAATCGACTGCGTTGGAAGTCGCCCGCCGGAGTTCAGACCGGAGCGACTGTGACGCGTGATCGTACCGGCTTCGGCGACGACTTTGTTGAGGCGGATTCACTCAATCTACGTCTGGCTTCGACGATATCGCCACAACTTATCAATGAGTTTCGATTCCAATGGGCTGATGAGCTCAATTCGCAATTCGCTCAGTCGCCACTTCCAGGCCTGCCCACTACCGCCAATGGGTTTTCACCCCAAGTGACCCTGACTAACGGTCTCACGTTTGGCAAAGCAAACTTCCTGGATAGAGTAGCGTTACCCGATGAGAGACGTTTCCAGTTCGCCGATTCGATTACCTACACAACCGGAAACCATACCTTCAAGTTTGGCACGGACATCAATCACGTAAGAGATATTGACGA
Organism: Pyrinomonadaceae bacterium; assembly: GCA_025922875.1. GTDB lineage: Bacteria > Acidobacteriota > Blastocatellia > Pyrinomonadales > Pyrinomonadaceae > PSRF01. Next base: position 11,838 of record JAICGZ010000007.1, on the reverse strand, counting down.
TAACCTGTTCACTGGCGCCGGAGCCTACACCTACAGCAACATCAACGATTTTATCGTTGACTACGTAAACTTCACGACGAACGGCTCGCTGCGAGCTGCCGGCCGAACATGTGCGACTCTCGCGTCACCAGCGGCTAACACGCGTCTGGCTGGAAAATGCTACACAAGCAACTTTCTTCAGGGTTTCGGTCAGCCTCGTTTTCAGTTAACAACCATTGACTGGGCTTTCTTTGCTCAGGATGACTGGCGCGTTACACCGCGGCTTACGCTTAACCTCGGACTGCGCTGGGACTACGAACAGTTTCCAGAGCCTTTCCTCGTGAATCCAGCCCTGCCGCAAACTGCGAACCGGCCCAGTGACAAAAATAATTTTGGTCCGAGAATTGGTTTTGCAGTGGATGCGACGGGCGATGGCAAGACAAGCGTGCGCGGCGGCTACGGAATTTACTATGGGCGAATCAATGGAACGATCATCATCAATTCGCTCATCAATACCGGACTATCAACGGGTCAGGCAGTAAGCTCCGTTCCAGCTAACTGCAGTGCGGCGCTCTGCGGGTCTGCCAATGCTACCGATACGGCGGGTAACCCAGCCGCTCCAATCTTCCCCAACATATTGACTACAGCACCTCCGGGTACGGCTGGAATCAACTTCTTTAGAGACGGCTTCCAAAATCCGCTCATCCATCAGGGCGACATCATTCTTGAACGCGAAGTCGCCCGCAACACAGTGATTTCCGCAAGCTATCTGTTCAGTTTTGGAAACCACTTAACGACTTTCGTGGATACGAATTTGAATCCGCCGACGGGTACGGGAAGAGTAAACATCATCGATGGACCATTCGCCGGTCAGGTTTGGACATTTCCTTACTACCGCGGATCCAGACCCAATACCAGTTTCGGCAATATCCTCGAGATTCGCGACAGCGTTTCGACGAAGTATCACGCGTTAGTCTTGCAGGCTAATCGACGTTTGACCAACGGTCTGCAATTTCAGAGCAGTTACACGTTGTCGAGAGCGCAGGATAACGGTGGCTCGCAGAGTTCGGCGACCTTCACACCTGGATTTTCCGCTCTCTTCGATCCGTTCAATCCGTCGGGCGACGATGGTCTCTCTCCTTTCGACCGCCGTCATAAGTTCGTCGCGAGTGTTGTTTACAACACAAATTTCAAGGGGCTTAACGATGCCGGACGGGCAATCCTGAATAACTGGACGATTGCACCAATCGTCAATATGTTTTCAGGATTCCGCTACACGGCGCAGACGAATGCCTTCACTCCTCCGTCTGGTGTTGCGACTGCGGGAACTTTCGGACCCAGCCAGGCAGGCGGCATCAACGGTTCGAATGGCTCGCTTCGTTTCGGCTTAACGCCAAACAACTCGTTCCATACTCCGTCGATCAAGTATGTAGACCTGCGCATCTCGCGACGGTTTACAATCAAGGAGAACGCGAAGATCGAACTGCTTGCCGAAGGCTTCAACATTTTCAACCGCACGCAGGTTACCGGTGTCAACAACCGCATGTACGTGCTTTCAGCCCCGACCACGGGCCCGAACGCGAACACGGTTATTGCCACTTTCGATCCGACATTCGGTACGCCGAGCGATCTTTCGAACGGCTTTTTCTTCCGCGAACGTCAGATTCAATTGGCCGTTCGCTTTGAGTTTTAAGGACAAAACAGTCACCTGAAACGAACGCGGGCAGGCTTGATATCGAGCTTGCCCGTCTTCGTTTTTAGTTTGAGTTATGAGACGCCCAATTAGAGCTTGCGAAGGTTAACCAGGCGTGGTAGAAATCGCGTTCATTTCGCACACCATCTGCTTGATTTTACGTGCTCACAAAACCAGCTAAACACAAGGCCGCAGCCCGCCGGGCTGAGGCGCATTCAACCGATACTCATTTGCCTAAGGAGTTCCCCAGCATGTCCAAAATAGTAAAGCTCTCTTTTCTAACTCTGTTGGTGCTCGCTTTCAGTGCTGCGGCCTTTGCGCAGTCGACGACCACCGGCGCGATCGGAGGTGTTGTCACTAATCCAAACAAGGAGGTCGTGGCGAACGCCGCAGTTACGGTCAAGAACATCGGAACCAACAAGGAAGACTCAGCCACGACTGACGATACCGGACGTTTTAAGGTCGCAAACCTGCCTCCGGGACTCTATGCGGTGACGGTAAACTCGACTGGCTTTAGTCCGATGACCGCGGAAAACGTCACGGTTGAAATCGGACGCGAAACAAATCTCGACATTTCGCTGTCAGTCGGTCCGGTAACCGGGCAGGTAGACGTCACTGCTGAGGCGCCCGTCATCAACACCACACAGCAGGACTTCTCAACCAACATCAATCAAACTTCGATTAACGAACTGCCGATCAACGGTCGTCGCTGGTCAAACTTTGCATTGCTGACGCCCGGAGCCGTGCCCGATGGTACCTTCGGCTTGATCAGCTTCCGCGGCATCTCCGGCCTGCTGAACAACAACACTATCGATGGTGGCGACAACAACCAGGCGTTCTTCGCCGAAGAGCGCGGCAGAACGCGCATCAGCTATTCGATCAGCCAGGCTGCGATTCGCGAGTTTCAGGTCAATACTTCAAGCTACTCAGCCGAGTATGGCCGTTCCGCGGGCGGCGTGGTCAATGCGATCACGAAGAGCGGCACGAACGAGTTTCACGGCGGCGCGTTCTACTATCAGCGCAACAACAAATGGGGCGCTCGTAATCCGCTAGCAGTTCGCCAGGAACTGATCAACGGCGTCTTTACTCCGGTTGGGTACAAACCGAAAGACGTGCGCCACCAGTTTGGCGGCACGATCGGTGGTCCAATCGTCAGAGACAAGGCATTCTTCTTCTTCAGCTACGATCAGCAGAAACGTAACTTCCCCGGTTTAGCCGTGTTTGGGCAGAACGGCTTTCTTAACCTGAGTTCTTCTAACCGTTCCGCTCTAATTGCACGCGGGCTGACCAACACGCAGATCGACAGTACGCTTGCTTTTCTCGCCACCCTTTCTGGTCCAGTTCCCAGAACCGGTGATCAGAAGCTTTTCCTGCCAAAGGTGGATTGGGTCATAGATGAGAAAAACACTTTGACCGTAAGCTACAACCGTTTGCGTTGGGCATCGCCCGCCGGCATTCAGACTCAAGCGACCAACACGCGCGCCGTCGATAATTTTGGCGATGACTTTGTCGAAATCGATGCGCTCAATGTGAAACTTGCATCCACTTTGACGCCGAACCTTCTAAACGAGTTTCGCTTCCAGTGGGGTCGTGACAACGAGTTTCAGTTTAGCCAGCCGCCGATTCCAGGCGAGCCGACGACCGCCGTTGGAGGCCGATCGCCACAGACAGTTCTCGTTGGTTCGACGACGTTTTCATTCGGCATGCCGGAGTTTCTCGAGCGTGCTGCGTTTCCGGATGAGCGGCGCTGGCAGTTTGCCGATACGGTTACCCTCACGAATGGTAATCACACGTTCAAGTTTGGCGGTGACGTCAACTTCGTCAAAGACATCATCAACAACCTGCGTTTTGCCGGTGGCGAGTTCAATTACACGGGAGCCACAACAGGAATCGCAGATTTCATTATCGACTACGTTAACTTCCAAACGAACGGCGCGATTCGCGCCCTGTCCGCGACGCCGAATGGCAGTCTCGGACTCTGCGTTAGTTCGACGCGCCGCGTGGGCAAGTGCTACGCCGGCAACTTCAATCAGGGTTTTGGTGTTCTCGGTCTCACTATGAAGACCACCGACCTCAACTACTTCATCCAGGACGACTGGCGCGTCAGCCCGCGATTCACTCTCAATCTCGGCTTGCGGTATGAGTACCAGCTCAATCCCGATCCGGTGAATGTAAATCCGGCCCTGCCGCAAACGAATAACAAGGTCGACGATCGCAACAACTTTGGACCGCGTGTGGGATTTGCTCTCGACGTGAGCGGCGATGGTAAAACCAGCATCCGTGGTGGTTGGGGACTGTATTACGGACGCGTCATCAACTCCACTGTTTACAATTCGCTCGTCAACACCGGCGTCGGCATCGATGTAGGTCAACGACAGTTCATCACGAGTGCAAACAATCTGCCGGCGGCATGCTCAGGCATTTCGGCTGACAACTGCGCGTTCCTGCCGATCTATCCGAATCTGCTCCCTGCCTCGAACCCGCCAGTCGGCGCGGTGCAGTTCTTCGACGAGGATTTTCAGTTGCCGCAGATTCACCAGTGGGATTTCATTGTTGAGCGCGAGATTGCTAGAAACACCGTTGTCTCCGCTTCTTATCTCGGCAGCTTCGGCAACTCACTGCCAAACTTCGTCGACACCAACTTGCCGCTGGCGAGGCGAACGGTTGCGTTGAACATCGTGGGTGGTCCATTCAACGGCCAGACGTACCTTACGCCTTTGTTTGTCGGACCAAGACCGAATACGGGTTTCGCACAGCTTACGGAAATCCGCAGCGACGTGTTCTCCAAATACCACGCGCTCGTGTTGCAAGCTAACCGTCGTCTTACGCAGGGACTACAGTTCCAGACGAACTACACTTTATCGCGTGCTTCTGACAACGGTCAGACCTCGCAAACCTTTACTGCCAACAACGTGCCTTTTAATGCGTTTAACCAGTCCGGCGAGAATGGGCTTTCCGCGTTCGACCGTAGACATAAGTTTGTGGCGAGTGTGGTCTACAATCCGAATCCGTTTTCGGATGGACCGGCCAGGCACATCTTCAACGGTTGGACGATCGCGCCCATTTTCAACGCCTTCTCAGGCCAGCGATTTACCGGCAACATTAGCGGCAACATCAACCCGCTGTCGTTTGGTTTTACTTCGAACCAGACGCCTGGCGGCGGTGTAAACGGATCAGGCGGTTCGTCACGGTTCGCGTTGTTGCCACGCAACTTCTTCAAACAGCCGAATATCTGGTACCTCGACGCACGACTTTCACGCCGCTTCAGTCTCAGTGAAAGTGTGAAACTCGAGGTGTTGGCTGAAGGATTCAACCTCTTCAACCGCACCCAGGTCACCCTCGTTAACGGCACTATCTATAATCTCTCCGGTTCCACGTTGACCTTCAACGGCGCCGGAACAAATCCTTTCATGAATGTGACGGGCGCTGACAGCACTCTGTTCCGCGAACGCCAGGTGCAACTCGCAGCTCGCTTCGAGTTCTAACTCAGTTCTCTGAAGCACAGCTAAATTGGGCGTGCTCTTAACCGAGCACGCCCTTTGTGCTTTTTGTGCCTCTTTGTGGCTATAATGCCCGGTCTTTTATCTTTTTAATTAGCGCTCCGATGAGGGGAAATTTACAAAATTGGCGAACGAACAGTTTGACGTGACGATTATCGGCAGTGGACCTGGCGGTTATGTGGCGGCGATTCGCGCCGGTCAATTGGGGTTGAAGGCAGCAATTGTTGAAAAGGACAACCGGCTCGGCGGCACCTGCACACTGCGTGGCTGTATTCCCACGAAGCAGATGTTGATGTCGGCCCATGTTTATGAGCAGATGCAGCATGCGGCTGACTTTGGCGTGCAAGCCTCCGGCATCCAATTGGCTTTTGCGGATGTGCAGAAAAGAAAAGACAAGGTCGTGCTGAAAAACTCGAAGGGCATCGAGTACCTGATGAAGAAGAACAAGGTCACTGTCTTCAAAGGCACAGGCAAACTCATGCTGCCGGGTAAAGTTGAAGTCACTGACGCCGAAGGTAAAAAGCAGACGCTGCAAACCAAAAACATCATCATCGCCACGGGATCCGTGGTGCGGCCGATTCCCGGATTTGAAACTGACGGCAATCATGTAGTGAATAGCGATCACATCCTCGAGCTTCAGCAGGTTCCGAAATCTTTGATTGTGATGGGTGCGGGCGCGGTGGGCGTCGAGTTCGCGTCAGTCTATTCACGCTTCGGCGCGGAGACGACGATTGTCGAACTGTTGCCGCGGCTCGTGCCGTTGGAAGATGAAGAAGTTTCGAAAGAGCTCGAACGCAGTTTCCGCAAACGCGGAATCAAGTCGCAAGTGGACACAAAACTCGAAAAGCTTGAGAAGACGGAATCCGGCGTTCGCGTAATAGGTAAGACTTCGAAGGGCGAGGCTGTGAGTCTCGAAGCGGAGATGCTGTTGGTTGCTGTCGGTCGAATGCCTTACACCGAAGGACTCGGACTCGAGGGAACGAAAATCAAAGTTGAAAAGGGGTTTATCCAGGTCGATGAATTCCAGCAGACTGCCGAGAAAGGTGTATACGCGATTGGAGACGTTGTGCCGACTCCCTTGTTGGCCCACCTTGCTTCGAAAGAGGGGATCGTCGCCGTCGAGCATCTCGCTGGAAAGAAAGACGTAAGACCGATCAATCTGCGACTCGTGCCAAACTGCACTTATTGCGATCCGGAAATCGGCTCTGTCGGACTGACGGAAGCGAAAGCGAAGGAGCAGGGCTACGATGTCAAGGTTGGGAAGTTTCCGTTCTCTGCTTCGGGTAAGGCGCGCATAATCGGGGAGGAAGAAGGCTTCGTAAAGATCGTCAGTGAGAAGAAGTACGACGAGATTTTGGGCGTGCACATCATTGGTCCACATGCGACGGAGTTGATTGCCGAAGCTTGCGTATCGATGCAACTGGAATCAACAGCCGACGAGCTCGGGCGAACGATGCACGCGCACCCGACGATCTCGGAAGCAGTGATGGAAGCTGCCGAAGACGTTCACGATCTCGCGGTGCACATATAGAAGTTTTTAACCACGGATGACACGGATTAAGTTAAAAGAATCTGTGTCATCCGTGGTTAATTAAGGTTTAGGTAAATGGACCAACAGGAAAATTCAGCACGCGAGAAGCGGCGACGGCGGCGATTGCCGCGTCCTCGCTTCCAAATGCGCGTCAGCACCAAATTCGCGCCACGCAAAGCAGTGGACGGCAAACCGCTGAGTTGTGCGACCGAGACCACACTCAAGCCCGAGCAGCACCTCGAGCTTTATCGTTATCTGAAACTCACTCGCCTGGTCGAAGAACGATTAGTCAACCTTTATCGCCAGACAAAAGTGGTCGGCGGTGTATTTCGTTCTCTGGGCCAGGAGGCCACCGCCGTCGGCAGCGCATACGCACTGCAACCGCAGGACTTCGTCACGCCGTTAATAAGAGACCTTGGCGCCGTGCTTGTAAAAGGAATTCGCCCGCGCGACATCTTTGCGCAATACATGGCCAAGGCGTGGGGACCATCCGGCGGACGCGATCTCAACATCCATTTCGGCGACATGGAAAAGGGTTTTATTGGTCCAATCTCCCATTTGGGCGACATGATCCCGGTGATGACCGGAGTTTTGCTTGGCGCACGCATGCAGAAGAAGAAGTTTGTCGCTATCGCTTACATTGGCGACGGCGGCATGAGCACGGGCGCGTTCCATGAAGGACTCAACTTCGCCGCCGTGCAGCGATTACCGTTAATCGTGATCGCCGAACACAATCACTACGCCTATTCAACTCCAACCAACCTGCAAACCGCCGTACGTGATCTGGCTGAGAAAGCCGCGGGTTACGGCATTCCCGCGCACATCGTGGACGGAAACGACGTCGTAGCGTGTTATGAAGTCACGCGGCAGGCGGCTGAGTATGCGCGACGTGGTGGCGGCGCTGTGTTGATTGAGGCGAAGACTTATCGTCGCAAGGGACACGCGGAGCACGACGATCAGCGCTACGTCGCGCCGGGAGAGATCGAGTGGTGGGAGCAGAACAACGATCCGATCGATCGTTATGAGCGATACCTGCTTGAATGTAACTTAGCGACGAAAGAGAAGCTCGAAGAGATCACCGCGGGCGTTCTCCGCGAGATCGATGAAGATTGCGCCTGGGCTGAGTCTTCACCCATGCCCGAAGGCGAGCAGGCGGCGTACGGAGTTTTTGACAACAGCATCGTGCCGCCCGCGTTTCGACCGAAAATCCTGGAGGGTTAAATCATGCTTAGACCAGCGAACTACAAAGACAAGAGTACCAAAGGTACCTCACTTACCGGAGGAAAAGAGATGGGATATGTCTATGCGGACATCGAGCTAACAAATCAAGATGACGTGGCACTTCACCGCCATGGGTTGTTGCCTGACAGTGGAATCAAAAAGGTCACATGCAGGGCGCTGGTCGATAGTGGTGCCTGGGACCTTGTTATCAATGAAGAAATCCAAAAACAGTTGAACCTGCCGGTTCTTGAGCGGCAGGCTGTCGAGATGGCCGACGACACGGTAATGGAAGTAGACGTGGTAGGTCCGATCGAGGTTCGTTTCCAACATAAAAGGACAATTGTGGACGCTGTTGTTATGCCGGGAACGTCCGGAGTTTTGTTAGGAGCCTATCCGATGGAGGGGCTGGATGTAATGATAGATCCCAAGCGGGAACGGCTTCTTGTAAATCCTCCCTGGCCCAATAATCCTAAAGCACGTATCAGAACGATCAAACAAGTCAGCCTGAGTATTTAACGATGTCCACAGCCGTCAAAAAAGAACACAAATCCGCGCGCCCGGAGCGTGGCGGGCAGGCCACGATGGTTGAAGCGATTCGCCAGGGAATCTGGGAGGAGATGGAGCGCGATCCAACAGTATTCGTGATCGGCGAAGACGTCGGTGCGTACGGCGGCGCGTTCAAAGTCACGGATGGTTTGTTAGACGAGTTTGGCAAGGAGCGTGTGATCGACACGCCGATCTCGGAAGGCGCGATTGTCGGCGCGGCGTGTGGCGCGGCGTTGATGGGCATGCGGCCGGTCGCGGAGTTTCAGTTTATCGACTTCATTTCCGCCGGCTTCGATCTGCTTACGAACTACGCGGCGAAGTGTCGTTATCGCTGGGGCGCCGGCATACCGGCAGTGTTTCGTGGTCCATGCGGCTCGGGCGTGCGGTCCGGACCGTTTCACTCGTTAAATGCCGAATCGTTTTTCCTCAACACCGCGGGACTCAAGATTGTCGAACCGTCGACGGCTTACGACGCCAAGGGCTTGATCAAAGCAGCGATTCGCGATCCCGATCCGGTACTCTACTTCGAACACAAAAAACTCTATCGCTTGCCGCGTCTGCGTGAAGAACTACCGCCGGATGACTACATCGTGGAGATTGGCAAAGCACGTGTGGCGCGCGCGGGACGCGATTTGACGATCATCACTTTTGGCGCGATGGTCCTTACAGCTCTCGACGCCGCCCAGGAACTCGAGAAGGAAGGTTTGGATATTGAAGTAATCGACCTGAGAACGCTTGCGCCGCTGGACAAGACCACCGTACTCGCGAGCGTGAAGAAGACCAGCAAAGCGATCGTGCTGCACGAAGCATCGCGCACTGGCGGCATCGGCGGTGAGATCGCCGCGATGCTTGCAGAAGAAGCATTTGAATGGCTCGACGCACCGGTGGTCCGTATTGCGTCGATCGATACGCCGGTGCCGTATTCACCGCCGTTGGAAGATTATTATTTGCCGCAAACGAAAGATGTCGTGGATGCAGCACGCAAGTTGGCGGCGTATTGAGTAACGATTTCAAAAAGTTTCGCGCAAAGACGCAAAGATGGCAAAGGAAAGTTAAGAGCAGATGAGCACTGAAGTGGTGATGCCGCAAATGGGTGAGTCCATTGCGGAGGGGACGATTACAAAGTGGCTGAAGAAAGTCGGCGAGCGTGTCGAACGCGATGAACCGCTCTTCGAGATCTCGACTGATAAGGTCGATGCGGAGATTCCCTCGCCGGCCGCGGGCACGTTAACTGAAGTCAGGTTCAAGGAAGGCGATACGGTAGAAGTGAATACGGTCGTGGCGGTGCTTGACGGCGATCAAGCAGCTGCGGCTGCGCCACCGGCGCCAGCGGCCAAACCTGTCGAGGAGAAACCAGCGGCGCCGCCTGAACCGCCGGCACCATCGCCGCCACCGCCGCAGCAAGTAGCGCCGGCCGCGCCTCCGCCTCCAGCACCAAAGCCGGCTCCGCCTGCTGAAACTGCCGATCGAAAAAACGGAAGCATCGCGACTGCAGATGAACTTCGACGGACCAAGTCGAGTCCGTTGGTCCGTAAAATCGCGCAAGAGCACGGCGTCGATATCTCGAAACTGGAAGGCACTGGTCTAAGTGGTCGAGTAACCAAAAACGACATACTCAGTTTCATCGAGTCAGGAACCGCGGCAGCGCCTCCTCAGCCGAGAGCAGAAGCCATGGCCGCACCTGTCGCGCCGCGAGTTCAGGAAGTTGCGGCGCCTCCTCCGCCGAAACCACAGGTCGGAGATCGCGTTGAACAAATGAGCGCAATGCGCAAGAAGATCGCCGACCACATGGTCCTGTCCCGGCGTACTTCGGCGCACGTCACGACGGTCTACGAGATCGATATGACGCGCATTGCACGGCTTCGCGATAAACATCGCGACGCGTTCTACGAAAGGACCGGTACCAAGCTTACCTTCATGCCGTTCATCTTTGAAGCGGTAAACAAGGGCCTACGAAAGTTTCCGATCTTCAATGCGCAGGTCAGCGGTGAACAGATCATTTACAAGCAGGAGATCAACCTGGGAATGGCTGTAGCACTCGACTGGGGACTGATCGTTCCGGTAATCAAACGCGCTGACGATTTGAGCATCTCTGGTCTCGCCCGCGCTGCAAATGATCTGGCCGACCGCGCCCGAACCAAACAGCTCAAGCCGGACGAAGTTACCGGAGGCACCTTCACTATCACTAATCCCGGTGTCTTTGGTGGTCTATTAGGCACACCGATTATTAATCAGCCTCAACTGGCGATTCTCGGAGTCGGCAAAATTGAGAAACGGGCCAAGGTGTTGACCACCGAGGATGGCGACGACTTCATCGGAATCCGTTGGATGGCCTATTTCGCGCTCAGCTTCGACCATCGCGTAATTGATGGCGCCGACGCTGAACGGTTCCTTGCATTCGTCAAAGAACAATTGGAAACCGGCGACTTCTCGGTCTAAAAATCATTTCACGTAATGGCGCAAAGACGGCAAAGAGCTTCATTGATTCTTTGCCGTCTTTGCGTCTTTGCGCGAAATTTTCGTGTCATCCTTGTGAAAATCCTCGTTGCATTTTTATTCAAACCTGAGGTCTTATTGCGATAAAGTGGTGATTACATGAAGAAATTCAGAGGCTATTGACTTAGTTTCAACGAAGGTCTAAGAGATGTCATCCGCAAAATTTAACTAGCGGGAGGCGAGGAGCGAGGACTCGCCATGATCAGCTTGAAGGAAACGCGCATTCAAGGAGCGCGTTAACTTGATTAACAGTTTGAAGGAGATAAATCGATGGTATTCACTAAACATAAAATGTTTGCCCCGGCAGTGCTTACTACCTGCCTGTTAGTCTTCTCAGCCTCCCCAACAATCCTGGCCCAGGATACCACCAACCCGGCCGGCTCGCGCACTGTCGCCAGCGGTCAAAAAATGAAGCTCAAAGGCGTGGTCACCCGGCGTGACTCCGACACCTTCACGGTCCGTGACATGAACGGCGTGGATACGGTTGTTCGTTTGAGCGACAGGACCAGCGTAAAAACCAAAGGTGGTTTCCTGCGCGGCGGTACCAACTACGCACAGACCAGCATCCTGCGTGGTCTGAACGTCGAAGTTGAGGGACGTGGCAATGCTTCAGGCGAGTTGGATGCTGAGAAGATCCGGTTCAACGAATCAGACATGCGCGTTGCCCGCGCAGTTGAATCCCGTGCCGCGCCGCTCGAAGAGAGAGCAAGTGACACGGAAAACAAGCTCAGCCAGGTTGAAGCCAACGCCCAGCGCCTGTCAGGTCAGTTGGAGGAGCTGGCTGCCGTTTCCAACGCCGCACGAGGCGGTGCGAAAGCGGCCCAGGCAACTGCTGACGCGGCTGTCGCCGGTGTCAACGCAACCAACGAGCG
>JAICGZ010000006.1 GCA_025922875.1 Pyrinomonadaceae bacterium | reverse complement strand
TAACGATCCTTTCAAAGGCTGGGGAAATTTCGCGACCGAAGGCGTCGATCTGCACATCGTCCCCGGCGATCACTTCTCAATGATCCGCGAGCCACACGTCCAGGTGCTCGGCGCACAACTAAGCACCTGCATTGACGAGACGCTCCGCGCACTCGGCAACGGTTCCAAGTAGCATGGGATGAAAAGTCTGTTTCATCGTTACGGCTACGCCGCCGGATGTGAGGCGAGGCTATGCCTCGCCGTCAGTTTCCATTAAAGGCTTGGGGGCTCCGCCCCCTGGTTCGGGCCTTTGGCCCTTGAACCCCAAGGGCAGAGCCCGGACCAGGGGCATAGCCCAATCTGATCAAGCAAACGTAACGGCGGGGCAAAGCCCCGCCTCACATCCGGCGGCACAGCCGTAAGCGACTATCGTGCAAAGCCGCCCAACTCATAACCTGTAGGCACCAATAATGAGAAATCTGCTGCAACTGATGTATGTGATTGGCAAGTGGTCCAAGGGGATTCGCCGCTCGAGGAGCTTGATCGTGTTCGCTACACTCAGCAGCCTCCTGGCGGGCGTCGGCTACACGATGCTGATTGCACTGATCAAGTCGGCCCTGTCCGGAGGATTGGTCGCCGGCTCCGGAATGATTTGGACGTTCGTGGCCTTCTGTCTGTTGATTCCGCTTTGCGGGTTCGCCTCCCAGCTTGTTTTGCTCTATCTCACAGCAAAGGGTGCTTACGAGTTGCGCATTCAACTGTCGCGGCAGATTCTCGCCGCACCGCTTCGCCAACTGGAAAAGCTCGGGCAGCATCGTTTGCTTGCCACCGTCAGCGAAGATATCGGAAACGTCATCGAGTTGATTACCATTCTGCCGCAAATGCTGACTCAGTTGGCGATGATGTTGGGTTGTCTGGTTTATCTCGGCTGGCTTTCATGGCAACTCCTGCTCATCATGCTGGGTTACATGGCCCTCGGATTACTCACCCACCAGTTACCTCTGTTGAAAGCATTTCGCTACTTCAGATTGGTGCGCGAACAGTGGGACGAGATGTACAAAGCATTTCAGGGTGTAATCGTCGGCACGAAAGAACTCAAACTCAATCGCCGCCGGCGCGAGGCATTTCTCTCCGAACAGCTCGAGGCTACTGCGGCCGCCATTCAAAATTACGGTTTCAAAGGAAACGCGATCGCGATGGCCGTTTCAAATTGGGGACAGATCCTGTTTTTCGTCTTCATCGGCCTCCTGCTGTTTGTGACACCTTTATTAATCAGAGTCGAGGCTCAAGTGATGATCGGCTACACGCTTGCAGTCCTTTTTCTGATTACACCGTTGACGATGCTCCTGAGCCAGATTCCGGCATTGGAACGGGCATATCTCGCGGCAGAAAGGATCGAAGAATTAGGTCTTTCACTCAGCGCCACGAAGCCGGAACCCCTTGCGCCGGTTCAAACTACGGACACTTCGTGGGAACGGCTCGAACTGATCGACGTTACTCACTCGTATCGTCAGGACGAAGAAAACACGGACTTCAAACTTGGTCCAATCAATCTCACGATTTATCCAGGAGAGCTAATCTTTCTCATAGGTGGAAATGGAAGCGGCAAGACTACGCTTGTTAAGCTGCTGATGGGCCTGTATGAACCTGAATCCGGTGAGATTCGCGTCGACGGTAAACCGGTAACTATGAAAGAGCGAGATGATTACCGGCAGCAATTTTCAGTCGTCTTCTACGATTTTTACTTGTTCGAACGCCTCTTTGGTTTTGAAGCGGAAAACGTCGACGCGCAAAGCCGCAAGTATCTTGACCTGTTGCAACTGAGTCACAAGCTGGAAGTAAAGAACGGCCACCTCTCGACCGTCGATCTGTCGCAGGGCCAGCGCAAACGAGTAGCCCTCTTAAATGCTTATCTTGAAGATCGGCCCATCTACATTTTCGATGAGTGGGCCGCGGATCAAGATCCTCAGTTCAAACGGATCTTCTATTATGAATTGGTTCCGGAACTGAAGAGTCGTGGGAAAACAGTGATTGTAATCTCACATGATGATCGATATTACGGTTTGGCGGATCGCGTGATTAAGCTCGAGTCGGGCAAGATCGAATACGATCAGCCAGTAGCTCGCCCAGTTGACGTTGCCATTGCCGCTGCTCCCGTAATGTAAGAATCCAAAGCCCAGCGGTTTCATGTGTTATGCTGCGCAGTCCTTGCAAATGGATTTGTTCCGAAAGTAAGCTAAGCGCCGATTGGCCTCTGAAAGCGATCGCGCTCTATCCTCAAACGTGGGAGGTTCGAAACAATGATGCTTGCTGACCTGACGCAGGACCTGCGATTTGGCTTTCGCTCTCTGCTCAAAAATCCGATCTTTTCTCTCGTCGCAGCATTAACCATCGCTATTGGGATCGGCGTCAATGTCGTGGTTTTCACGCTCGTCGAACGCATTCTTTTGAATCCGCTTCCATACAATGAGCCCGATCGACTCGTGAGACTGATACAGGCATATCCTGAACTGGGATTGACTACCTGGGGCCTCTCACCAGCGAACTTTACCGCATACCGCACTCGCAATCACTCATTTGACGCCTTCGCGGCATACGGAAATTCCGGCACTATCATCACCGGATCGGAAAGAGCTGAATACGTTCAAGCCACCAGAGTGACGGCCGACTTCTTCAAGGTCTTCGGCGTGAATGCCGTTGCTGGTCGCACCTTTGCACCCGATGAAGATACGGCGGGCAAGGAAAACGTCGTTGTATTGAGTCATGGTTTGTGGCAAAGGCGGTTTGCAGGAGATCCTCAGATCATTGGCAAACAGATTGTTCTGAGTGACGTTCCGGCTCAGGTGATAGGCGTAATGCCGGCCAGTTTCAGCTTTCCATCGCCCGAAACCGCCCTGTGGATTCCAATGGTCCTGAAACCTGAGGCTACGGCGCCATTTCTGCTGGCGGCCGTCGGACGGCTTAAACCCGGACTTTCGGCTTCCACGGCTGAATCTGACACAACTGCCGTACTGTGGAATGCCGCGACAGAGAATCCAGCGGTGATCACGCGAAAGAGTCCGCCACCCGCCGGCGCTGGGCTGAAGACGATCGTGACCCCTCTCAAAGAAGCTATTGTGGGAAATATCAGAAGCCGTTTGCTGACAGTTCAGATCGCGGTCGCATTTGTTTTACTTATCGCTTGCGCCAACGTGGCCAACCTGCTGTTAAGCCGCGCGACGAAACGCACTCAGGAGATCGCGTTGCGTCTCGCATTGGGTGCAGCGCCTAACCGCATCATCAGGCAGTTACTCACTGAGAGTGTACTCCTGGCGCTCATTGGCGCGATTGGTGGAGTCGCCCTGGCCTGGGTCGGTCTAAGAGTACTTACTCAGATCTATTCCGATGGGATTCCGCGAATTCAGGAGGCCAGCATTAGCGGCGTCGTGCTGCTTGTAACCGTCATGGCAACAGTAGCTACCGGCCTGATTTTCGGAGTGGTTCCCGCTTTCAGAGCCTACTGGCTCGGTGTCAAAGGTGGGATGACTGAAGGACAAAAAGGCAGCGCCGGACACGCAACCCGCCGGCTGAATTCCACCCTCGTTGTCGTGCAACTTGCATTGTCTCTGGTGTTGTTAATCGGCGCGGGGTTGGTGCTCAAGAGCTTCCGGCAGTTGATGCATGTCGACCCAGGCTTCGATAGCGATAAAGTTCTCACCATGATCCTTCCGGTCTCGAACAAGAGAGGTACTCCCGAACAATTGTTAGGGGTCTACCAGAGGTTGCTTGACGAGGTACGCGCGGTGCCGGGAGTCAATGTAGCAGCAATCTCGTCGAACGTACCCTTCAGCGGTAGAGCCACGGTTGATGGTCACGTTGTCGAAGGTATGGAGCCTAATTCAGGCGAGGCGCCGCAGGCAGAGATCAAGGTGGTGAGTCCCGGATATTTCAAGGCGATGGGGATAACTCTTCTACGTGGCCGCGACTTCAACGAGACTGACATCTTCAACGATCCGGAAACGGACATGGGACGTTTGGTTGCGGTCATTGATGAAAAACTGGCCCGCACTTATTGGCCGGACGGACATGCCATCGGCAAGCGGATTAGGACCAACGATCCTGAGTGGTTCACCATTGTCGGAGTCGTTTCGTCCGTGAAAGAACAAAGCCTGGCGACTGATCCTTATCCGCACCTCTACTTAACGGCCAACCAATTAGGCTTTGCGTACGGTCAGAGTCGAGATCAGTATCGAATGTTTTTAGTCGTAAATACTGATAAGCCCACGGCTGTTTCGCCAATGGTCCGCGAGAAGGTCCAGGCACTCGATCCCAACGTGCCGGTGTATGCCGTGAGCACGATGAGTGACAGTATTGCCAAAAGGTTAGGCACACAGCGGCTCATGAATTTTCTGCTCACTGCTTTTAGCGTGATAGCTTTAATACTGGCCGCCATTGGAACGTATGGTGTGATGTCCGTTTCCGTCAGTAGCCGTGCGCCGGAGTTCGCGATCCGGCAGGCGCTGGGAGCACAACCAAGACGTCTGCTGTTCTCGGTGTTGAGGCAGGGATTCGTGCTGGCAGTGATAGGCATCGTTTTGGGATTATTGGGCTCATGGGGTGTTACCAGAGCCATATCAAGTCAATTATTCGGAGTGAGTAGTACCGATCCTTTAATTTTCACACTGACTCCGGCCATTCTCGTGGCAGTCACCTTGCTGGCTTCTTTCCTGCCGGCGCTCCGGGCAGCGCAAATGGATCCAGCAGTGGTCCTGCGCGAAAGCTGACAACGAATAGCAGTCAACCCACTCTCTAACGTCATTCTCACTTCTTAATTGCATTTGACGCACTTGTCGCGAGGAAATATTTCTCGCGCAAAAGACGCAAAGGGTGCAAAGAAATCTCTGGAACGCGAAGCGCTTTTGCGCCTTTGCGGGAATGATCCTCTCGGTACAAAGACACTTTTCGGTCAAAGCTAATTCTCTTTAATAAAGGTGCAGGCATGAACGACTCCGGTCACACATCGCTTCCGGTTGCGCTGGCCCCTGCTGAGACGGCGGCCCCCGCGGCAGTAGAACATGATTATTCGTTAACGGCTGTTCCCGGATGGTGGTGGCAGCCACAGGACGTGAAACATCTGATCGAGCTTTATGCTGCGAGACCGATATTTGACGACACCGCCGAGTGGCTGATTCGAGACAACCCTTACCGCCGGCCAATCGATCGCCAAAGCATAAAAGACTTCGACTTCAGCCAACCGCTGAACAAGTCGGCAGCTCTCGGCGCCAGCGCACTCGCCGCCCATCGAATGTTACTGAACATTTACGAAACTGATCTGATCTTCCTGCCGGACAAAAATTTCGAAGCCAAAAGGAAAGACTTTGCCAGTTACTATTCAAACGATAACAAACTACTCGGTGAAGTAATTCGCCCAACACTCGAAGCTCACGTATTCGATTTCCTTAAAGATGAAATCAACGTGACTGGTAAATGGTCCCTCGAAGCTGTCAAATCCTACTTGCAGTCGTTGATCGCGAAGCATGAGCAGTCTGAACTTGAACTCTGCACTGCCATCCTCTCGTCAGCCGACCCGCAACGCGCATGTCGTGCGTTGATGGTCCAATTGGCCTGTGATTTTTTGACCGAAGCATCTGCTTCCACACGCAACATCCTTGGCAAATACGGCGACATCCAATCCGAGTTTTTCAAGATCGTCATCGACGATTACGGATACGGTGTTCATCCGGCGAAGCACAGCACCCTGTATGAGAACACGCTGGCAACGTGTGGCCTGATTTCCGAAGCACACGCTTACTGGCAGTTTTATCTTTCATCCTCACTCGCGCTCAGTAATTACTATCACTACGTCTCACGCGATCACAGCAAGTACTTCCAGGCAATCGGCGCGATCGCGGTAGCCGAGTCAATGTTCTCGCATACGTGTCACAAGATCTCGCAAATGCTGCACGCGGTTTTTGGAAAAACCGTCGATACATACTACTTCGACGAGCATTTTCATATCGACGCGCATCACGGGCGCATGGCGTTTGAGCATGTGGTAGCTCCGGCGATTGAACGTCATGGCAACGCAGTGATCCCGGACATTGTGCGCGGCATGGAGGAGCTGCAAGTGCTGACCTCGCTCGCCGATGAGGACTTCATTGCGCAGGTGTCATTCTGCGATGAGGCAGAAGACCTGAAGGCGGCAGGGCGGCGAATTCACGCACAGATTCTCGAAGGAAGTGTGGAGAAGCCTGCCACCACTCACGTGGCGAATCGAAGCCAGTCGTTAGTGACGCGCGTCTACGATCAGGATCAACTCTATGTTGTTGAGTCGGGTGAATTGGACCTGGTGCTCGGTCCCGACCAAACCGTAAGGCTTGGGCGCGGCGAAGCGATGATCGTAAAGCGCGAGCGCCTGCACGGTACGGCTGTAGTTTCCGACGAGAGTCTTTATAGCGTTTATGAAATGGGGAATGAGCGATAGTGCAGGTTGTAACGTTTGATCCACAGCAGTTCAACTTCATCACTGCCGGAGAGAGTTCATATTTCCTGCTCCGGCTCCCTGACGGAAGCATGGTTCTGTACGACGACTGCTGCGATCACCGCGGTGGTCCTTTGCACCTCGGTCACTGGGACGATACTCGAAAATGTCTGGTCTGTCCCTGGCACGCGTCAAAGTATTCCGAGAAGGTGCTGCGAAGCCGGGCTATACCATTGATTCAACACTCAGGCCGCGTGACAGCAGTACTTGATACTGCGCCTACCACACAAATCAAACTCGTAAGAAAGACAATACTCGCGCAACCGCGTTAACCGGAAGAATTTTTCCCGCAGACCCGCAAAGACGGCAAAGGCGCAAAGAAAACTCTTAGAAACGCGGCAGCGCTTTGCGCCTTTGCGCGAGACATCTTCTCGGAAAGAAAGAACTCGTATGAAAGAGAATGCCGTAGCCACTGCCAGCAAGCCAGTGGTGGAAACAGCCGCCGAACTACTCGTAAAAGGTGAAGCCCATCTGGACAACCAGCAGTTTGCCGATGCTCTCAATTGCTTCGAAATGGCTTTATGCCTGGAAGCTGAAAACCCGGTGGCCCAGCGCGGCCGGAACCGCGCTTATTGCCAGATCATTCCACGATGGCATTTTGAGATGCTGAACGACGTGCAGCGCAACGCCGCCTTCGAGAAAGCGCTCACCAATGCTATCGATTCTGACACGGTGGTCCTTGATATCGGTTCGGGAACGGGATTGCTTGCGATGATGGCGGCGCGCGCAGGAGCAAAAGAAACAATTACTTGCGAGATGGTTGCGCCGCTCGCCGAACTGGCCCGAGAAACGATCGAACGCAACGGGCTCGCCGATCGCATCGTGACGCTTGATAAGAAGTCAACGTCACTGGTTGTCGGCAATCAAATGACTTCCAAGGCCAACCTGCTCGTGACAGAAACAGTGGATTGCGCGCTTTTGGGAGAAGGCATTGTTCCCTCGATCGCTCACGCCAAAGCCAATTTGTTGACTGACGATGCGCGCATCGTCCCGTGTGCCGCAACCGTGTACGCCATGGTCATCGAGAGCGCGCGTTTGCGCAACCTGAATACGGTTCAGACAGCAGCGGGCTTCGATGTGAGCCTGATCAATCGTTATGCGACGGCGCAGTACTTTCCGGTGCGGCTCGCAGCGTTCGAATACACTCCGCTCACCGATCCTTTTGAAGTGTTTCACTTCGACTTTGCCGGCGGCGCGATCATGGCCGAGCAAAAAACAATTACGGTCAAGACGAAGCGGGAAGGCACCGGCCACTGCATCATTTTCTGGTTCGACATGCAGCTTGATGAAGAAATATCGATCTCGAATGAGCCTGGATCAATCACCCACTGGGAGCAGGCGCTTCAATGTTTGGAGCGTGAGCTTCCTCTGCGCGCCGGTGACGATCTGGTGATCGAGGCCGAGCATGATTGCCACATCATTTCATTCAAGATCCGGTAGAGACAGTTCCCGCAAAGACGCAAAGACGCAAAGAAACCTCTAATCTCCCTTTGCGCCTTTGCGGGAAATATTCTTTGAGGACCTCTTAACAAGAAAGGAATCTTTATGAACGTACTGGGTCTCAGCTTCAGTGATCACGAGGCCTCTGCCGCACTGGTGATGGATGGCAAACTCGTTACGGCTATTGCTCGTGAGCGGCTGACGCGGCTCAAGCGCGACGGAATCAGGTGGGGCGGTTGTCGCCTCGATCTGTCGCCGGCGATCCAGTATTGCCTGGACACGAACGGGCTGACGATCGACGACATTGGCCTCGTAGTTTGGAGCCACACCGATCATCTTCCCGGCGACGAGGTTTACCGGTTGTTGGCTACCGAGGGTGGAATTGATATTTGCCGGCGCCCGTTGTTACCGATTCCGCACCACTTTGCACATGCGTGTGGCGCGTATTACTCATCACCCTTCAGGGGCGACGTGGCGGTCATGATTGTTGACGGCGCGGGTGGACCATTCGGCGCGATGATGAAGAATTGCCGCGGCCCCGAACCCGAGCTGATCGCGAAAGACTCGATCGTGATCCAGAATCTCTCTCCGTATGAGGGTGATGGTTCAAGAGAGCTCGAGAGCTTCTATCGTTTCAGCGATAAGGGCGGTGAGATTCTGCGAAAAGTCATTGGGCACTGGTGTGGAATCGGCGCTGTGTACGGACACGCGTCGAAGTTGATCTTCGGCGACTATCTCGATGCCGGTAAGACGATGGGTTTGGCGCCATACGGGCGTCCTTACAGGAACAGAATGTTTTTCGAGGATGCCGGCACGAATGAGTTGAGAGCCTTCACCCGATTGAGTTCGCCTGAACGCGCTGCACTCGAGGCGCGCATCGAAAAGTGGCGGCGACACACGACTTCCTCAAACTACAAGAGCGAACTGCTGACTGATTTCACCGCGAGTCTACAGTTGGAGACGGAAGAAGCACTCCTGACGCACGCTCGCTGGATTCATGAGCGTACCGGCCTGACGCGGCTGTGTTTCTCTGGAGGAGTTGCGCTCAATTGTGTGGCCAACACCCGCCTGGCGGAGGAGACCGGCTTCGAAGAAATCTTTGTGCCTCCATGTCCGGGTGATGATGGCATCTCCGTGGGTTGTGCTCTTTACGGCGCTTCGATCAATGGTGGAGTCGAACCTGTTTCACATCCTGCGTATCTTGGTCATGACTATTTTCACGACCCGGAAGCGATGGAGGCCCTGGGACTTGAACGATGTTTTCAGGAAAGGGACCTCTTCGACAGCGTAGCTCGAGAGATCGCGAACGGTGCTGTTGTTGCGTGGTATGAAGCTGGAGCGGAATTAGGACCGCGCGCATTGGGCCATCGAAGTTTTCTCGCGGATCCGAGGCGAGCGCCTGTGCGTGAGCGGCTCAATGCGGAGGTCAAGAATCGCGAATCGTTCCGGCCGTTTGCACCCGTCGTACTTGCCGAAGCTGTGTCTGACTACTTTGTTGAGTCGAACCCCAGTTACTTCATGTCGTTTGTCGCGCAGGTTCGAGATGGAAAACGCGAGGTTATCCCGGCTGTGACGCACGTTGACGGGTCAGCGCGTTATCAAGTGCTCAGAGAGCAGGACAACCCGACGCTGTACAAGCTGATCGTTGCGTTTGCCCGGCAGACCGGAATTCCGATGTTGTTGAATACCTCGTTTAATCGTGCCGGCGAGCCGTTAGTCGAGACGCCGATTGAAGCGGCGCGATGCGTTATCAATTCGACGGCTGATTATCTGGTGGTGAATCACATGCCTTTCCGAAACTCTGCCACTGGAGGACTGTGGCGCACAGCGAACCTCGCGGCCGCGGCCAAAGGGTCAGGCGATGCACGCAATCTCGCCGATCAGATCTGAATATCGACTCACTGAATGGGAAGAATATCTCTCACACAAAGGCGCAAAGGCGTAACGGAGCCCTTTAGAAACGTGGCAGCGCTTTGCGCCTTTGCGCGAGAAAGAGTTCTGGGATCAGAAATCCCTAAGGTAATTTGAGACGGATGCCTAAGCGTACTGACATCCACAAAATCCTGATCATCGGATCTGGACCAATCGTTATCGGCCAGGCTTGCGAGTTTGACTACTCCGGCACGCAAGCGTGCAAGGCGTTGCGACAGGAGGGATACAACACCGTCCTGGTGAATTCCAATCCGGCGACGATCATGACCGATCCCGAAATGTCGGACGTCACTTACATCGAGCCGCTCACAGTCGAATCCCTAACAGCGATTATCCGGCGTGAACGTCCCGATGCGCTTCTGCCCACAGTCGGAGGTCAAACCGCACTAAACCTGACGATGGGGCTAGCTGATTCGTCAGTGCTTGCAGAGTACGGAGTGGAGCTCATTGGTGCACGTCGAGAGGCGATCAGGATCGCCGAGGATCGACGGTTGTTCAAGCAGGCCATGGACGAGGCTGGACTACTGATGCCACGCGGCGGATTTGTCAGTTCATGGGATGAAGCACAGCCGCTGGTCCAACAGACGGGATACCCGGCCATAATCAGACCTTCCTTCACACTTGGAGGCACCGGCGGCGGCATTGCTTATAACCCGGAAGAGTTTCAAGAAATAGTGCGTCGTGGCCTCGCGGCTTCGCCCATCCAGGAGGTCCTGATCGAAGAATCGATTCTCGGCTGGAAAGAGTTTGAGCTCGAGGTGATGCGCGATCTCGCGGATAACGTCGTGATTATCTGCTCGATCGAGAATTTCGATCCGATGGGTGTGCATACCGGCGACTCCATCACGGTCGCGCCGGCGCAGACGCTGACCGATGCCGAATATCAACGCATGCGCGACATGGCGATCGCCGTGATGCGCAAAGTCGGAGTTGAAACAGGCGGCTCAAATATTCAGTTTGCAGTTAACTCTGATAATGGCGAGATACGAGTCATCGAGATGAACCCGCGCGTTTCACGTTCATCGGCGCTGGCGTCAAAGGCCACCGGATTTCCGATCGCCAAGATTGCCGCCAAGCTCGCGGTTGGCTACACGCTTGACGAGATTCCCAACGACATCACGAAGATGACGCCGGCCTCTTTCGAGCCTACCCTCGATTATGTCGTCGCGAAGATTCCCAAGTGGAACTTTGAAAAATTCCGGGAATCGAAAGACGAGCTCGGAACGCAAATGAAATCGGTCGGGGAAGTAATGGCGATCGGTCGAACTTTCAAGGAAGCACTGTTCAAAGGTTTGCGTTCGCTTGAAGCCGTGAATCCGCTGCGTCTTGAAGACATTTCGCAGACTGAATTAGAGCGAAAGCTGGCCCGGCCCAACTCGCAACGGTTTTCATACGTGACCTACGCTATCCGGCAGGGAATGCCCTTCTCGGAAATCTACCGTCTATCGCGTATCGATCCATGGTTTCTCGATCAGTTGTCGCAGGTGATGGAAACTCAACGAACAGTTGAAGGCCGGCAACTTGAAGAGATCTCGATGCCGTCGCTTGCGCTGTTCAAAGAGATGGGTCTTTCCGATCGCCGCCTGGCCTATTTGACCAGTCGCACCGAAGACGAAGTGCGCGCGTACCGCAAGAGCGTCGGTGTCGCTCCGGTATACAAACGAGTAGACACTTGCGCCGCGGAATTTGAATCGTTCACGCCCTATCTTTATTCAACGTATGAATCAGAAGACGAGGCGACGCCGACGAATGCCAGGAAGATCATGATCCTCGGCTCCGGACCCAATCGAATCGGACAGGGAATCGAATTCGATTACTGCTGTTGCCACGCCGCCTTCGCACTGCGCGAGGCCGGCTACGAAACGATCATGGTCAACTGTAATCCGGAAACAGTTTCCACCGATTACGACACTTCGGATCGACTTTACTTCGAACCGCTGACATTCGAAGACGTGATGAACATCGTCGACGTCGAGAAGCCTGATGGAGTCATTGTGCAGTTTGGCGGCCAGACGCCGCTCAACCTCGCGATGCCTCTGCATCGCGCCGGAGTGCCGATCATTGGCACCTCGCCTGATTCAATTGATCTCGCTGAGGATCGCAAACAGTTTGGCGCGCTGCTCGTTAAACTCGGCATTCCGCACCCGGAGAATGGGTTGGCGGCAACCGCTGCTGAGGCAAGATTGATTGCGAAACGTATTGGTTATCCCGTGTTGGTACGTCCCAGTTATGTGCTTGGCGGTCGCGCGATGGCGATTGTCTATGACGAGGAGAGCCTGGACCATTATGTACACGCTGCCGTGGGAATTACTCCCGATCGTCCGGTCCTAATCGATAAATTCCTGGAGCAGGCCGCGGAATTTGACGTCGATGCATTGGCTGACGACGACGCTTGTGTAATCGCCGGCATTCAGGAACACATCGAGGAGGCGGGGATACACTCAGGGGATTCATCATGCGTGTTACCTGCGGTGCGGATCGATCCGGAGCATATCGAGACGATGCGCCTATACACGCGCAAGATGGCGCGGGCGCTTTCAGTGCGTGGACTGATGAACGTGCAGTTCGCAATTCAGGACCATCGAGTGTACGTCCTTGAAGTAAACCCGCGAGCCTCACGCACGGTTCCGTTTGTCTCGAAAGCTACCGGCGTGCCGCTCGCGCGGATCGCGTCGCTCATTATGGCCGGATGGAGTCTTAAGAAATTCAATCTGCCGGACGATCTCACCGTCTCACGATTTTTCGTCAAGTCCCCGGTTTTTCCATTCGCAAAGTTTCCGGAAGTCGATCCGGTGCTGGGACCGGAAATGCATTCGACCGGAGAAGTGATGGGAATTGGCGACACGTTTGGCGAGGCTTACGGGAAAGCAATGATTGGCGCGGGACTCACACTGCCGCAGAGCGGCACCGCTTTTATCAGCGTCAACCAGGCTGACAAGGGCCGGGCAGTATTGCTGGCGCGACGTCTGGCCCGCTTTGGGTTCAAGCTCATGGCAACGGTGGGTACGGCTGCGAGACTGCGCGAAGTTGGGCTCGATGTTGAAGAGGTCTTCAAAGTTAATGAAGGCCGGCCCAATATTGTGGACCATATCAGGAGTCGTGACGTTTCGCTGATCATAAACACGCCGCTGGGTCGCGTTTCACATCGTGACGAACAGGACATTCGCCAGGCAGCCCTTCAGTACAACGTTCCGTGCGTGACCACCATGACGGGCGCGCTCGCTCTTATCGAAGCCATCGGCGCCCACAACGGCCACCAGCTCAGCGTGCAATCGCTGCAAGAGTTACATGCATTACGCAGCCTTGCCGCGGCGTAAACAATTAACGCCTTCGGCGTATTTCAAAAATCTTCAGACCAACACTTTAGACAAATCCCCCGGTGATCTCTCGTGGTCCTCAAACCGCCACTTTTACGCGTCCCGAATATTCGGCTAAGGCCGGTGATGACTAACAGTAGTGCTTAAGGAGTAACCTCATGGATTTCATAAAGATCAGGCCTCGATACATCAACAAGCTCGATCAGGTGGCCGGTTTGAGTGAAGAAGACAGGCAACAACTCAAGCCCGTGACCGACAAATTTGTCTTCCGCAGCAATGATTATTACCAGTCTTTAATTGACTGGAATGATCCTGACGACCCCATTCGACGAATCGTCGTGCCTGACATTCAGGAGCTGGATGAGTTCGGAGAAATGGACGCTTCGGACGAACACTCTTATACCGTGCTTAAGGGCCTGGAACATAAATACCCCGATACCGCATTGCTCCTTGTGAACAACGTGTGTGGAGCCTACTGTCGCTTCTGTTTTCGTAAACGCCTGTTTACGGATGGCAACGATGAAGTCACCAACGATATTACCGAGGCGCTTGCGTACATCCGGAGGCATCCGGAGATCAATAACGTGCTGCTCTCAGGTGGCGATCCTTTGATCATGTCAACCGGAAAACTGGGACTGATCATAAAACAGCTGAGAGAGGTGGACCATGTACGGATCATTCGCATCGGTACCAAGATGACGGCTTTCGATCCGTACCGGATCCTCAACGATCCATCACTACTCGAGATGCTGAGCCAATACAGTTTGCCGGACAGGAAGATATTTGTGATGGCCCACTTCAATCATCCGCGCGAGCTGACCGAGCCGGCGTTGAAGGGCTTGCAGTTGTTGCAGAAGGCGGGTGCGATCACGGTAAATCAATCGCCGCTAATTCGTGGGGTTAATGACAAACCGGAGGTCATCGCGGAGTTATTCGGCAGATTGTCCTACAACGGTGTGATCCCCTATTACCTCTTCCTCTGTCGCCCGACCGCCGGCAATGAACCGTACGTGGTGCCGATCGAAAGAGGATTGGAAATATTTCAAGAGGCTCGGCGTCATCTTGCCGGTTTAGCGAAACAGGCGAGGCTTTGCATGTCTCATCGCACAGGCAAGATTGAGGTAGTGGGAAAAATGGATAAGAAGATCGTGTTTCGATATCACCGTGCACCGAACCCGTTAGATTTCGGACGCATGATGATTTTCGATAGCGATCCTGCGGCTGGTTGGCTCGATGATTACATGACGCCGGAACCGGTCATAAATCTCGCAGCGACAAGCCAGGCTCAAACTGCGTCTGGATGAACGTAGCGCCTGGGCCAGCTGCTTTTAGCCTGCGAAGCAGGCGCAAGCCCCAGGAATTGAAAATCTAGAATTGCGAGCCCATGAAATGGGCGGCAGCCTAATGTCAAATTCGCATCTTGCAGGGAATTTGTTTCTGTCGCCCGCATTCGCGGGCTGAAAATCTCTTTAATTACGGTGACCTAGGGTTCCGCTCGCAAAGCCTCGCTCCACCCTAGGCTTTATGCTGCCGCCTGCTTCGCAGGCTTAAGCGAACAATCGTTCCACCCCAGGCTTTATGCTTCCGCCTGCTTCGCAGGCTAGGTGACTCGAATGGCAAGTAATCGCGACATGTTCAATCTCATGGGAGCCTTATCGCAATCGGCAGCCGATGCGGCCAACAGGGAGTTCTACGGCAAAATTACATATCCCTGGCCCCAATTAACCTATTCGACTTACGCCGATCAGCACTGTGGGACAGTTTTCTTGAACCAGGAACTCGGTGACTGGACGCATACACGGGTGCCGGCCCATCCCAGAATTTGGATTGCCGGTTGTGGTTCGAATCAAGCAACTCTGACAGCTTTGAAATTTCCACTGGCTGAGATCACGGCCACGGATATATCAACCACCTCGCTCGCGGTCTGCGAAAAGAACTTGTCTCAATTGGGCATCAAGAACGTCAAGCTTGTTGAGCAGAGCATAAACGATGCGGGCTATGCGGAAGAGTTTGATTACGTAATCTGTACCGGCGTGATTCATCACAATGCGGATCCCGCCATACCGCTGGCCAGGCTGGCGGCAGGCTTGAAACCGGATGGCGTTTTGGAATTGCAGGTCTATAACTACTACCACCGAATTCTGACGACTGCTTATCAGAAAGCCATGCGCTATTTGTTTATGGACGATCCGGAAATCGGCCTGGACGAGCAACTGGCGCTGACCAGGGATTTGATGGACAAGTTTCCTATAGAGAACACGATGTGCTTCTACTTGAAACAGCAGAAAGAGGAATCGATGGAATTCCTTGCAGACTCATTTCTGCAACCGGTTGAGCACAGCTACACAATTGAATCTCTCATCATGCTATTGGAAACCGCCGGCATGGAGCTTGGGCTTCCATGTGTGAATGTGTTTGACAAGATGACGGGAAAACTCTTCTGGAACATAGAGTTTGACAATGAAATAGCCGCCAGCCACTACCATAAACTCGCGGATTTCGCGCGTTGGCAAATCAGCAACTTATTAATGGTTGAAAGAGCGCCCAGCCTCTCCTTTTATGTGCAGCGAAACGATTCCCGCTTCAAGAGAAAATCTGAAGGGGAAGTTTGCAATGAATTTCTTGACACCAGATTTCTCAAATACCACACCACGATAACTAACTATGTCGGTGGAAACGGGGACTACAAGCTCAGTCCTACGCCTATTTCTCATCCCAGTCCACGGGTTCCGGTTGACCAGGTGGCACACAGGATCTTTAAAGAAATCAGCCCCAATAAAACCATTAGAGAAGTTTTTCAGGCGCTGGGCATCAAGCCAACTTTTAACCTCGTGAATAACGTCCGGATCCAACTTACCACTCCGCATTTTCCGTATTTGAAAGCGGTGCAGCGGGAAATGCGACGAGCACCGGAACAAGAACTAAACTCTTAAAACTGTTCCTGCCACAAATCCGATCCCATCTAAATTTGGAGCTCAGCCTTGCTGAATGTGTCCGCACATTCGCGGTGGGGCCGACACCATAATCAGTCCGCAAGAAGGAGTAGTATGATCCAGTCCGCATTTACCAGGAAGCCCGAGCTCGAATGTCTGATCCTCGGACATTATGATTTGGGATTTGATTTTCACGAAAACATGCAACGATCGAGAGGTCTGCAATCGGGTGAGTATCGCAACCTCAGAATGGATTTCATCACCCTCGACGATCGGAAGCTGCCGTTTCTGGATGTCCTCAATCAACAGACGGGCCAGCGGTTGCACTGGACCGAGATGACGCAAGTCGCTCCTGTTTACCTGGCCAGCTTTCTTTCCGGCTTAGGTATAAACGCGGAGTTCTCGGGCTTCCATCCTTCAACGAGGGACGAGTTGAACGAGTTACTAAGCCGGCGGCCAAAGGTCGTGGCCGTGACAACTACGCTTTACCTGACGCCGCTCGTGGCGAAGGAAGTGGTTAAGTTCATTCGCGAGAAGACTCCGGATTCCTACATCGTCGTGGGTGGACCACTCATCGACAATCTCTCATATCACCTCGAGGAGGCTGATTTCAGGATCATTCTCGAAGATATTGGCGGAGACGTTTACGTCCAGCAAAAGCAAGGCGAGCAGACGCTGGCGAACTTGTTGATGCGTCTGAGGGAGAGTAACGATTTAAGCAAGGTGAAGAATTTGTATATCAAATGGAATGGACAGTTTGTCTTCACCGGAGCGGAAGCCGAGTTTTCCCTCGCGCCGATCAATTGGTCCAACTATCGCAGCAAGAATCTGGGATCGACGCTGCAAACGCGCACGGCTTTGAGTTGCCCGTTCCGCTGCACGTTTTGTGACTATCCGGTGAGAGCAGGGAAGTGGGTCCCGCAGGAAATAAGCCAGGTAGAAGAAGAGCTGCGCCAGATTCAGGAGCGTTCAAACGTGCGCAATCTGGTCTTCATCGACGACACTTTTAACGTGCCGGCGGACCGCTTCAAAGAGATCTTACGGATGATGATCCGCAATCAGTTTACGTTCCGCTGGTACTCCTACTTGCGTTGCAACATCATGGACGAAGAGCTCTGCGATTTGATGGCCCGCAGCAATTGTGGCGGTGTGTTTCTCGGCATCGAATCCGGCGATCCTGACGTGCTCAAGATCATGAAGAAGGTGGCCACGCCTGAGCAGTACTTGCGAGGCATGAAGCACCTGAATGCGAGCGGAATCATGACTTTCGCGTCACTAATAATCGGATTTCCCGGTGAGACCGAGAGAACCGTTGAGAACACGATGCAACTACTGCAAGATGCTGGACCAACATTTTTCCGGGGAGAGATCTGGTACAACAACCCGCGCGCGCCGATCTACTCCAAGAGCAAAGATGTACATGGTATCTCGGGCTTTGGATACAAGTGGAAGCACAACACGATGGAGTGGGAGCAGGGTTGTGAAATGGTGTTGAAGTTATTTGGAAATGTAACCAATTCGACGTGGCTGCCGATGTACGACTTTGATTTCTGGATTCTGCCTTACCTTGAAGGAAAGGGACTCAGTATCGATCAGATCAAGAGGTTTGTGAACGCCTGCGATGATCTGCTTTCAATGGAGATTGGCGTACCCAGAGGAAAACCGATCACCGATCGAGCCCAGGCCCAGAACAATCTGAGGCAAATCTGTGGAGAGATCCAACGCACCAGTTTCGCGGCTGCCGCTGCTTACTGACGCGAGCGCGAATCACTTTTAGCGAAGTTAATTGAGGAGGAGAACAAAATGTCGATGCAACACTCTGAAGATGAAGACAAAACCATCTACAAAGTCGTAGTCAACCATGAGGAACAATATTCCATCTGGCCTGAATACAAGGAAAATCCGCCGGGATGGAATGAGGTTGGAAAAGTCGGGCCGAAAGCAGAGTGCCTCGCTTACATCAAAGAAGTATGGACTGACATGAGGCCGCTCAGCCTGAGGAAGAAAATGGAAGAGATGGCTAACAACCCGCCGCCTCCGCCAGTTTCAGATCCAACGCCGCGAGGCCCGAGTCTCGTTGATCGACTGTGTGAGGGAGATCATCCGGTCATAGTCAGCCAGCGTCCTGAGCCGTCCGCCAAAGCCTTGAAAGAGGCGCTTGATAATGGTTACGTGCGCCTTAAATTCACAGAGACGAAGGGCGGCACGGAACTCGGGCTGAAGGTTGACAAGGAAGCCTCTGATTTGAGCAACGCCAACTTCGACGAGGGAACAGGTCAGGTGCGAGTGGTGGGTGGTCTAACTCTCGACTACACCAAGGTGCGCTGCATAGCAAACATCGATCTAAAGACACTCGAAGGTCTCGGCCATTTAGAGAAGGTACAGGAAGCGGCCGGTTAAACGTTGGAAGTCGGGGGTAGTTTTTTTCTCGCGCAAAGGCGCAAAGAAACCCGTTAGAAACGCGGCAGCGCTTTGCGTCTTTGCGCGAGAAATTTCTTCCTAAACAACTAATGCGGGGCAACATCATGGCTTGGGTCAATTCGTCAGCCATTAACTGGAAAACAGGCTACTTGATCAGGGAAGAGTGTGTAAGGGCGATTCTCGTAGCTCTTTTCCTTACGGTGGCCGCGATTTTTAGTGTTCGTGAACACGATCCACCTGGAGCAGCCTCCGCTTCCGTCTCCCCAGACTCATTTTCCGCCAGTCGTGCAGTCCGGCATGTTGCCGTGATTGCCGAGAAACCGCATCCTCTCGGTTCCACTGAACACGCGGTCGTCAGAGACTACCTTGTGAGAGAGTTGTCCGCGGCCGGTCTTGAGCCGCAAATTCAACAAGCAACTATAACTATCGACAAGGGACCACCGCTGGAAGTAGCAACCGTTCAGAACATTCTCGCCCGGTTCAAAGGTACGGCCAGCGGCAAGGCAGTGCTGTTGGTCGCGCATTACGATTCAGCATTCAATAGCTTCGGCGCCAGTGATGATGGTTTGGGCGTGGCCTCGTTGCTCGAGACGCTCAGGGCTCTTAAGTCCGGTCCGCCGCTAAAGAACGACGTCGTCTTTCTCCTCACCGATGGTGAAGAGAATGGCTTGCTCGGCGCACGCGCGTTTGCGGGTGAACATCCCTGGGCCAGGGAAGTAGGAGTGGTGCTCAACTTCGAAGCGCGCGGCAACAGTGGTCCGGTAATCATGTTTGAGAGTACCGACGATAACGGATGGCTGATCGAACAGTTTGCCGAGGCCGCGCCGGCTCCGGTTGCGCATTCGTTGTCTTACGAGATCTACAAATTGCTGCCGAACGATACGGACCTGACCGTCTTTAAACAAGCGGGAATGTCCGGACTCAACTTTGCCAATATCGACGGTATCAATCGCTATCACACTCCGCTCGACAACCTGCAAGGGCTGGACGAAAACAGTCTTCAGCATCAGGGATCGTATGCGCTGGCGCTCGCACGTCATTTCGGAAATCTGGATCTCAGCCAGACAAGAGAGAGAAATGCAGTTTACTTCGATCTGTTTGGGAACCTGTTGGTCCGTTATTCAAGTGTTTGGGTGATACCATTGACGCTGTTTGTTTGCGCGTTGTTTGTGACGCTTTTAGTTTTTGGTCTTCGAAAGCAGAAGCTGACAGTTCGCGGAATCGCGTGGGGCTTTCTTTCTCTGTTCGTGAGTATTGTCGTTGCGTCACTGATCGGCTGGTTACTCTGGAAAGCTGTGTGGATGATTCGCGATGGTTCGTCAGCCGAAGCCACTCAGAGTCGATTGTTTCTCTGGAGTTTTGTTTGCTTGGCCATAGCGACAACTGCTGCGGTTTATGCTCTGGTGCGCAATCGAGCGGGAGTCGAAAGCCTGGCGGTTGGAGCGTTGCTGTGGTGGTTGATTCTGATGGTGATCACCACGATTTTCCTGCCCGGCGGAACTTTTCTTTTTCACTGGCCGCTCTTGTTCAGTCTGATCGGTCTCGGCTGGATGATATTTGCGCCTGAGAGTAAGAAGAGAAGCAGCCTGGTCCATTCGCTGGTTCTGAGTTTGTGTGCACTGCCCGTAATCGTCCTCGTGGTTCCCGTCATTTATCAAATCTTCATTGGCCTCACGCTTGACTGGACGTTAGTGGTAATCGCGATGGTAGTACTGCTGTTCGGGCTCCTTCTGCCGCACTTTCGCTTAATCACTGCGCCGTTCAAATGGGTTCTGCCGGGAGTGGCTGTCGCGGCGGCTGTCATCCTGCTTGCGGCGGGAATTGTGACTAATCCAGTAAACGCGGAGAGATCATCGAATCGTATTCTTTACGCTCTGAATGCGGATACCGGAAAGGCAGTGTGGGCCAGCGACCTTACCAATCGTGATGAGCGCACGTCACAATTCTTCACCGGAAACGAGGTAAAAGGAACGTTAGCAGACTTTGCTTACGCAAAAACGTCAAAACAGTATTCGCTTAGTTCTGCGCCAGCTGCCTCATTGCCCGCGCCTGAACTTTCGGTGATTGAAGACAAATCCGTTGACGGTGTGCGTGCTCTTCGAATGCGAGTTTCTTCACCGAGGCAGGCGGGTTTGCTTTCTGTTTATTTGGATTCGAACGCCCAGGTCGTGCGGACGATGCTCAACAACAAGGTGATCGACGAGGCGGGCTCTTCAAATCAGTGGGGCTTAAACATAGATGGATTCCCGCAACAAGGTGTGGAATTGCAGTTGCACGTCAGAGCCTCGGAGCCATTAAAGATCAGGCTCGTCGATCAATCCTACGGTTTACCACCGATCGGAGGTTCACAGTCGAACGGGCAATCTCAGCCGGGGACCGCCACGCCGGATATCACTTTTCTCGCGAAATCATTTTCTTTCTGAATTGAGATCATTAGTTCGTGGTTTAAAGGGCGCCGTTTTGGCGCCCTTTTTTTAGTTTAATGTGGCCCGGCAAAAATGCTTGTCTTTTTGCGTCACACGGCAGATACTGCTCTCTCAACAACGGATCTCACAACTACAGGAGAAGACCATGCGCGCTTTAACTTTACTGGTCGCTATTCACCTCGCCGCCTTTGCGTTTTTAATGTCGCCACTCATGGCGCAGACGGTTCCGGTTTCGCCGTTCGGTTCAGTTGAGTTGCGAAACGGCGGTAAGGTAACTCTTCGACATGGTCCAACTCAGCAAATAACTTTCGTCAGTGGCAGCCGCGACTATTCAAGTGTTTCGATCGAGAGTGGAGGTTTGCTTGTCATCGACAAATGCACGAGCCGGTGTCCGAAGGGATACAATCTCGAAGTCGAGATTGTTACTCCACACCTCGCCAAAATCTCAGTGGCGCACGGCGGCATCATTGAAAGCCGCGGAAACTTCCCACAGCAGGCAGAGATAACAGTCGCAGTCAGCAACGGCGGCACGATCGATCTTCGCTCAATTAACGCGGAGCGTGTTAGCGCTTCAATCGATCAGGGTGGCCGCATCTTCACGAGTCCACGCGCGTCTATGGTCGCCAGCGTGAGCAATGGCGGCAAGATTACGTATTGGGGCGATGCATACGTTCAATCTTCAGTTCATAAAGGCGGCGATGTTGCAAAGGGAGAAGCGGGCGCGGCCGATAGACCACTTTCAGAATTAAGATAAAACACGACCACGCTGTCAGCAGCCGAGCTACCACATTACCGCGCTCGCTTTGCGCGAAGAGGGCAAAACAATTCTGCCTGTTGACACTGGATGGCCGAAGATTAAAGTGGCTCCTGTAACGTTTGTCTGTGAAATAGAAGTACGAGTCCTAACGTACCTCACCCGACATTACTAATTACCCAATCTCAGCACCAGTAGTCTTGTCCAACTACAGAATATTTCGCAACGGTCCTCCCATGGCCCAGCCACAGGTGATTTCCGGACGCACAATTTGCGGGCCTTAGATAGAGCAAGAAGTGAATATCCAGAAAAGCTGGATGAGTGGATTCACTCCTGGGTCTGCCTACAGTGTGGGACAACATATAAAGTTCCGGACGCAGCGCCGACATAACGCTTAATCATCGAAAATTTGCTTGAGCCGTGCCCGCGAGGTGATATAAATGCCCGTTCCCACACTACTCGTCTTAGGACCCACCAAAGTGCAAAATCTCTTCTCCAGCGATCAAATCAACGACATTCTTGGGCGAACTCACAAGATGCTTATAAGTTTGTGAGGTGCCGAGATGTCGCACAATCAAGAGCCAAACCATAAGCGCAACAAGCGTGGCAATGGTCATGATGAGATCCGTTTGCTGCGCGACCAGCTAAATGAGACCAAGCAGGAATTGGTTAGGGTCATGGAACGTTCCGATGAAAGACTCTCACTGTTAGAACAGCGCATCGGTTCTATCGAATCAAAGAATTTAGACGCTGCTCTCGCCGCACACAAGGATGAGATTCAAAAAGAAATTAGTGACTTGAAAGAGTTTGTCACGACTTCGCCAGTGACAGTGGCTCAGCACGAACACTCGGAAATTCAAGCCTTAAACACAAACACGCAGGCGTTGACTACCACACTGAATCGGGTGGAACAGGATCTTGAAGAACAGAAGAAGAAGTTCATCAAGAGGATTGACCGAGCTGGCATAATCATAGGCGTGCTGGGCGGTATCTTGGCAATTGGTACTGCCATATTGACCCTCCCCAAGACAATCAAGGAGTTTCGCAGCAAACCAGAAACACAACTGGTGAGCAGCTGGCCACTTGAAATGTCATATGATCCAATGAGCAAACAAATCGGTTTTACGTTCTCGGTTAAAGTAGGGAACTACGGAGGGAGGGCTGATACGAAGTACCAACTTGACCAAATTGCCGCAGAGCAAGGTTTCTTTCCCAGGCCCAAAGAGGGAACTATGATAAAAAAAGGATAGCCCATAATTACATTCCACGTTTTGAGATGCAGACAACCTGGACCAGCTGAGTTTGGGTTAGCACGAGCTACGCACAACTGTTATGCTCCATCCATGGATGTTTTCTCTTGGCCCCGGTTATGAACGTTCGCCGGTGCGTAATTTTGAAATGACGTGTTAATATGTCCCTCCAAATTGCCCGCATAGTTGCCCTCACAATTGAGTGCGGAACAGGCGGCTAGAGCGGATTTAGCGGACAATGCGGAATTAAGAATGTGAGTTTTGTCAGGTTTTTGAAAACCTGCGATTTTAGGCGCGTAGCTCAGGGGTAGAGCACTACCTTGACACGGTAGGGGTCTGCGGTTCAAATCCGCACGCGCCTACCAGTTCTCTCAATAACTTACGCCCATACAACTAGGTTTTCCATTGCTCCAAAACGCTCCAGATAACTTCTGATTCTGACTCCTATTTCTCCTTAGTCCATTCTATGAGGTCTGCCAGCCTTGCTGTGGCTTTCGTGCTTGGCTGTTAAAAATGGTTTCAGAATCTCGATCTTGATCGGTCCATTGCCTATCCTGCCAACTGGTCGTGTGCGAGAACCAGACGGACGCTTAATACCACAATGTGCCCGCCGGAATCGCGATTGTTTCGCATGGTCTTCGGCGTCCTTTTGCTATCTGGACAGGAAGGATTAGGATCAGTGGGACAGCGTTGGACCTAAAATCTTAGCCGGATTCGGCGAATACTCATTATGATACTGTTCCGATAGAGCTATGGAAGCACCCTCACAACAAGAGACCTTCTGCCAGCAAGTCGTAGCGGCGGCCAGCATTCGGCCTGACAAAGTAGCGATGATGGTCATCGGGCCCGAAGGTAAGACAATTACCTTCGGCTCAATGCTGGCCCAGATACGCAGCCTTGCGTATCGTCTAACTCAGGAAAAAATTGCTTTTGGCGACCGGGTAGCACTAATCGGCGAGAACCATCCCAATTGGGCAATTGTCTATCTCGGTATCATTTTTCGAGGTGCGGTGGTTACACCGCTGGATCCCGCCGCGACAACCCAAGCACTCTCCGCCTTTCTTAAAAGCTCCGAAGCGAAACTCGCATTTGTTTCACCAACTTCATTAGATAAGTTTCACGCAGCCTGCGAGCTAATGGGCCACAACATTCCCGCAGTGGCCCTACGACCTCTCAATCAATTGAACGGCCTTGCCAGTTTTGAAGATTGGGTAGAGACTCCGGCGCCGAAGGAATTCAAAGAAGCTCCACCACCCGCTAGAGCAGAAGACCTGGCAGTTCTCATATATACGTCCGGTACAACTGGAGTTCCAAAAGCCGTGCCGCTCACCCACGGTAACATCTACGCTCAAAGCAACAAGATTCAGGAGGTACTGCATATTAGCGACCGAGAGGTGATCCTCAGCCTCCTGCCGCTTTTTCATGCCTACTCACAAATCGTAAATCTTTGGCTGGCTACGATCATAGGAGCGCGTGTCGTTTATCTCGCCGAGTTGAGCAGCGCCGGGATTGAACGAGGATTGAGCAAGAGCGGTTCGACAGCCCTGGTTGGAGTTCCGCGGCTATGGTACCTGTTTCATAAAAAGATATTTGATGCGGTGGGTGCCCAAGCGACGCCACTCCGTTTTTTGTTTCGAGTCATGTTGGCTATCAATGGCTGGCTGCGCCGGTTTGGGTTGAATGCCGGCCGATTTTTCTTCAGGCGTATTCATCAGTCTTTCGGCGGAAAGCTAAGGCTCGCAGTTTCCGCCGGCGCCAGCTTCGACGAGAACGTCGCCAGGGATTTTCATAACTTAGGTTTCACTATCTTGCAGGGTTATGGTCTGACAGAGAGCGGCGGTGCGGTGACAGTTACCCGCTTCGACGACAACAAGATCGGTTCGGTGGGCACCCCGCTGAATGGTGTCGCGGTCCAGATAGAGCAACCGGGGGACGATGGGATCGGCGAAGTGTTGATTCGCGGACCGGTGGTAATGTCCGGCTATTACCAGAATCCTGAAGCTAACCGCGAAGTATTTACGAGCGATGGATGGTTTCGCTCTGGCGACCTGGGACGGTTTGATGAACAAGGACATCTCTATATTGTCGGGCGCAAGAAAGATGTGATTAAGCTGCCCTCCGGCAAGAACGTTTTTCCGGAGGATGTTGAGGCCCATTACGAACGCTCACCGTTTGTCAGTGAAGTTTGCGTACTTGGTATAAGAGACGAGTCAAGTCAGTTCAAAGGAGCGGAAAAGCTGTGTGCTGTCGTTGTGCCGAACTTCGAATATCTCAAAACTCAACACATCAGTAGTGCGCGCCACTGGGTTGTTTGGGAGTTGGAAAACCTCGGTCGTGAACTGCCTGAACACCAGCGTGTGCACGATTTTGTTCTTCGCGCTGAGCCATTACCGCGCACAACAACGCGCAAAATACAGCGATTCGATCTTAGAGGCCAGCTCGAGGCACTGAGAGAGCAAGGAGACAACAACAGGCGATGGTCCAAAGCCATTGTCCTCAGCGAGGATCGGGCATTGACCGATTCTCCAGCCGGACGAGCCATAGCCGCGGTTATAAAAGAGCACGTTCACGATATTGAGGTGATTCATCCGCAGATGAACTTTGAAATTGATCTGGGGCTCGATTCGCTGGCACGCGCTGAATGTGTTATGGGCGTCGAACGAAGGTTAGGCATCGAACTCAAGCCGGAAGAAGTATCGTCTGCCCAGACAGTAGGCGAGTTGGTTCAGTTAGCGGACGCAAAGATCAACGGTGGGCCACCATTATTGGGCCGCACCAGTCCGGAATTCAGCTGGCGGGATCTATTGGCTGGAAGACCGGAGGAATTGCCGGATGTGAAGCAACTCCTAGGCCTGAAGCCAGGAATTGTGTTGTTTGCATACGCTGGGCTACGGCTGATTCACCTCGGAGCAAGTCTCTTGTTTCGTATGGATGTGCAGAACAAGGAAGTTCTGAACCAACTCGAACCGCCGTATCTAATTTGCCCGAATCATCAGAGCTATCTAGATGGTTTCCTTCTATGCTCGACATATCCGCGCCGCGTTCTACAAGACATTTTTCACGTCGGTGCGAGCAAGTACTTTAACAATGCCGTCATGGCCCAACTTGCACGTCTATTCAACGTCGTGCCCATCGACCCCGACATGCAACTGGTGAGGGCGATGCATGTCGGCGCTGCGGGCCTGCGCGCGCGCAAGATCCTGAATATCTATCCTGAAGGCCAACGCTCATTTGATGGAAAGTTGAATGAGTTCAAGAAGGGGGCCGCAATTCTGGCGACGGAATTAAAGCTGCCAATCGTGCCCATAGCGTTAGACGGAGCCTATCGTATCTGGCCGCGCAAGTCGTGGCGCTTACGTCTGGCAAAGATAAAGATACGTTTCGGGAAACCGATTGACGCTCAAGAGATAGTTTCAAATGAGACAGATAAAGAAATCGCCTACGAAAAAGTGGCGACACTGCTGCAACAACGAATTCAGCAACTGCTCGATGAAATGCGCGGCGCTAATCCTCGCCCAGGAATACGATAGTTACTGCTCCCGGGCCAAGGTGACAACCGAATGCAGGTGAAACCGATACAAGCGAAATATCTTTAGGGTCAAAGTGATTGCCAATTTCCTCAACGTAGCTGGCTGCCGTGTCGGGTGTGTTCGCGTGTGCTACGATGAACCTCAAGTTATGTTTACCGGCGGCTTCTCGTTTGACAATCTCCATTAGGCGTCGCCGTCCGTTAGCGGCTCCAAACGTTTTGGTCACTAACTGCGCTCTGCCGTCGGCGTCGATCGTCAGGATGAGTTTAAGATTTACTAAATTGGCAAGGCTGCCCCGAAGCTTTGAGAGCCGCCCACTGCGAACGAGATACTCAGTGGTCTCGATTAAACCGAAATGCCGCACATTGTGAATTGCCCAGTCAACACGCTGCCTGACTTCCTCAATCTTTGCACCGGACTCGATCGCCTCTGCCGCC
Organism: Pyrinomonadaceae bacterium; assembly: GCA_025922875.1. GTDB lineage: Bacteria > Acidobacteriota > Blastocatellia > Pyrinomonadales > Pyrinomonadaceae > PSRF01. Next base: position 25,720 of record JAICGZ010000006.1, on the reverse strand, counting down.
TCGCGCACTATCAAGCCCAGTCCTGCGGAAATATTCTTTGAATCGACAACATTAATTTTAATCTGCTCTTTAACGTTTCGTGCGGCCAACTCAGCTACCCGAAAAGTCCCGCTAAGGTTGCTCGATACAGTAAGCGCGAGGGCCTCGCGATGATTGGTCGCGGCTCTTGAATAGGCGTCAATAAAAGCTGCGGGCGTAGGCTGAGAAGTTTTCGGATAGAGGGGCGCAGAGGAGAGAAGTCGGTAAAACTCTCGCTCATCAAGCGTGACCTTATCGGTATATGTAACGTCGCCAATCATAACGCGCGCCGGCACAATGCGAATCTTATGGCGAATAATTTCGTCCGCAGGCAGGTCGCACGATGAATCTGTAATGAGCGCCATTGTGTCTAACCCGAAAGCACTATGCACGCGTGTGTGTTGCCGGCGCATATCTTCCTTTTGATAGTTGGCCATCGTCCCGTACTCTTGCGCTATAGTGAAGAGTTGTTCCGGATGATTGGTATGAATATGGATATGCACGCGATCGCCCCTGCCAGCTACGATCAACGAGTCGCCGAATCCTTGAAGCCGCTGCTTGAGTCCGCCATGGTCTATTCCACTGCCCACCAACTGCACCTGCGTGCAGAATTGAAAAGCAATCTCCAGAGGCGCCATCGTTACTCTGGCTTTTATAGGTTCGGGCATTTGGTTGTTGGACATGAGCGGCGCGACCTCTCCCGTCTGAACGAAGTCGACGATCCCTTCAAGCATGTAGACAAAGCCCTGCGCTCCAGCATCGACCACACCCGCCCGCGCAAGGACCTCCAGTTTTTCCGGTGTTGTTTCAAGAGATTTACTGGCTGCAGTTAACGACCGACGTATCAGAGCGGGAAAGCCTCTCGTGCTTTCCTTTTTCTTATCCATGTGCTCCGCCCAGTCCTGCATTACGGTCAGGATGGTTCCCTCGCGAGGCTCGCCCACCGCCTCCCGCGCTAATTTCGAAGCGTATAGACAAGCTGCGGTGAAGGCTGAGAGATCGGCCTCCCGGCATCCGCGCAGTCCTTCTGATAGGCCCTGGAAAAACTGGGCGAGAATGGCCCCGGAGCTGCCGTGCGCAGCCGCCAACGCCGTTGCCGCCAGCGCCACGCTCACTTCGTGAATCGAAGTCGCCGAACAATCGAGCGCGGCCTCTGCGACACCGCGCATAGTGAGAGACATGTTGGTGCCTGTATCAGCATCGGCAACTGGGAAGACGTTCACATTGTCGAGTTGTTCCTGCATCTGAACAACTCGATGCGTGGCAGCGAGGATAGAACGACGCAGCAACAATCCATCAAGGCGGGTAATCGTCATAACTGGTTTACATTGCTAACTGACCTCGGCAGCTGATTTTCGCACCGCGCGAGGATTCTGCAAAGAGTGGCTTTGCGTAAGATTCGAGCAATACCGTGCGACAAAAGCATTGACATCTATAAGGGCGGAAATGATAATGGCGCCCATTCAAGGCGTTTCGACCCGAGCGTTTTCTCTGTCCTCGTCTCTGTCACTTCACCGCTCGAGCCTATGTCAAAACCCTGTTAGGTGCGCAGCGAAAGGCTCGCCTGTGAAAATCTCGCTTCTATTACAGATAAATTTTGACGCTGTGTTTAAGTGCTGCCTTACGCAAGTTTGCTCGTCCTGAATAAACAAGCTAATTCATGAGAGTGGGTATCATCTTTGTATTTATGGACTTCCACCGTAAAGGCGGGAAATACAGAGGGGCACTGCAGCCACTGATCGGCCCATTGATTGCCGGACTCCTTCCCTCCGACATCGAGATCGAAGTGATTAATGACACATGGGAGGAGCCTCGCTGGGACCGAGAATACGACCTCCTGTTTATCACGAGCATGCACTCGGATTTTGACAGGGCGCGTCAGATTTCTCACTACTGGCGTCGTCGCGGAGCTAAGACCGTTTTCGGTGGTGTCATGGCGAGTACCTATCCCGAACTCTGCCTTCCGTTCTTCGACTCAATCGTTATCGGCGACGCAGAAGGGAGCGTCCAGCAGATCTATAAGGATTTCAACGAGGGAAGTCTCAAGCGGAGCTACGTTTCTTCTGCCTACGATCCAAAAAAGGTTCCAGTGCCGCGCTTCGATCTGCTGGCGGGCAAGCAACTAATCCCGCTCTCTTTTGAAGTCACGCGCGGATGCCCGTTCGCCTGCGAGTTCTGCGCACTGACCGGAATCGGCACGCGCCATCACGTTCGCCCTCCCGAGACTGTCGTCCGCGACATCCGAGAAGGCCAGCGGATGCTGCGCGATCTCGTGCCCTGGTATCAACGACGCATGTGTGGTTTCCTCGATAATAATATCGGAGGAAACCCCGCCTACCTTCGCCAATTGTGCGAGGTGCTCGAACCTCTTAGCCTCCTTTGGGGTTCGGGCATTACCTTTAATATCGTCGCCGAACCCGACATGGTGAAAGTGCTCTCACGTGCCGGATGTCGTGTCCTGTTTATGGGCTTGGAGAGTCTGAACCCGGCGACGCTCGCCGATATGCACAAATATCAGAATACGGTCGAGCAGACCAAGACCGTCATCGAGCAATGTCGCAAGCACGGAATCCTTATCGAGTCGCCCTTGATGCTCAGCCCAGTGACGGACGATCTTAATTACATCCACTCAGTTCCCGCTCGTCTCAAAGAGTGCGGGCTTCATCTGCCGACGTTCATTTGCATTGAGAGTCCGATTCCAGGCACACCCCACTTCCATCGGCTTGCTGCACAGGAGGAACCGGCCTTCCTGCCTAATGCTCTCCTTCGAGACTTCTCGGGCTACACGCTGGTTACAAGGCCGAAGCGCGAGACAGTCGAGGATTTTGTTGAGGGATATAAATGGGTGCAGGAAAACGTCTACACCTGGAAGGCGAAGCTGGCGAGGTGGAAGCAGAATTTGCCCACCTTTATCGCCGGAGGGTGGTGGTTCTCGGCAATCGCAGACTTCCGAGATCATTTAACCAATCAATACGACCCGCATCCCGCGCGCACCTACATCGCCAACACCGATACCCCGCCACCCGAAGCGACGAACGTCCCTCTAACCGATAATGATTTCAACTCGGAAGAAGAACGCCACGCGATTCTCGAACCGTGGCGCGTCACTGATGCTGAAGGGCGCGTGCTGCCCCAATGGCGCCATTCGGTCAAGGTATTCGAAGGACGCGGTCGCATTTCCGCGAGTACGCAGCAGCTAGGCGCTCTCACATGAAAGAAAGAAGCCATGTCGAGCCAGATCGAACAATACCTAGCAGACCCCTTTCTTGCTGATCTCTACCAGGAGATCAGGGTGGCGGGACCTCTCCGCTCGGCGCAGGTCGACATCACTCATGCGTGTAACATCCGTTGCCAGGGATGCTATTTCTTCGCCGAGGATTTAGACCGCTTCAAGGCGCCAAAGGATGAGTCAGTCTTCGACGCCTTCATCGAACGGGAGAAAGCGCGCGGCACGAATTACATGACGGTTGTGGGAGGCGAGCCGAGCCTGATGCTCGACCGCCTCAAGAAAATCTACGACAATTTCTGGCTGGTCGTCGTCACCAACGGCCTCCGCAAAATACCCTACGAAGGGTTTGAGAACCTGCCCATCGCCGTCTCCGTCTGGGGCGACCACAAGACGGACACGAACCTGCGCGGCAACGGTAAGTTGGACGTCTTTGCGCGTGGCCTGAAGAACTACAAGGACGATTCGCGCGTCGCGTGGTATTACACCACGACACCTGGCAATGTTCATGAAATTGAGAGTGTCGTCGAACAATGCGTGGCGAACGGGAACTATGTGGGCTTCAATTTCTACGGTGACATTTCGCAGGCAGGAGGCTCGCTCGATCACCGCAGAGGATTCGGCCCGGTGTGTGACGAGATTAACCGGATGATTGAGCACTATCCCGATCGAATTCTTCTGAGCTCTTACGTCGCACAGGTCGTGGCGACGGGCAACCTCTACGGGGACAAGTGGGGACACGAATCGTGCTGCACGCTGACTGTCGACCACCCCAAAAATCAGGAGCGGTTGAAGAATGGCAGGCCTTACAACACACACTTCCGCGTCTACAATCCTGATCTCAAAACGATCCGGCGGTGCTGTGCCGGCGACGACCGCGACTGCGCCAATTGTTTCGAGTGTTGGGCACATTTCTCGTGGATTATTCTCAACTTGGAGCGTCATCTCGGCTCGAAGCAGGAGTTCACCAACTGGCTGACGACGATGTATCTCTTCTACCTGTCGAATCGCATCATCGATTTCGACAAGGGCGTGAAAAACGTGCCGGAGATTCATCGCCGATTGAGTTGCTTACGCACGCCGCACGTCGACACACCGCCGACCAGGCTTGAGGCGGCAGAGCTTGAAGACCTTGTCAGCGAATCTCTGTAGCCCACGCCGTTTGATCGAGGCGGAATTGGTCTTTCGGCGAAGGCGCACCACACACCAGTTTTGATTGGAAGTAACTTGCTTTCACCCAGTTTAAGACCGATGACAAGCCAAGACCGACCCGCGGAAATTCGAGATGCCTCGTCGATAATTGACATCCTCCGTCACAGGGCTGTGCACCAATCGGAAAAGCGAGCCTACACCTTTCTTTCTGAGGGAGAGGCGGAAGAGATTTCCTTAACTTACCGCGAACTGGATCGGCGCGCCCGCGCTTGCGCCGTGCGACTTCAGAACTACGACCTGAAAGGAAAGCGCGTCCTGTTGCTTTACCCGCCGGGCCTCGATTATGTCAGCACGTTCTTTGGTTGTTTATACGCCGGCGTTATCCCTGTGCTTGCTTTCCCCCCGCGCCTCAGCCGCCACATGCCTCGTCTTCAAGCAATTCTCGCCGACGCCAAGGCCACAGACATCCTCACTACGGATGCTTTCTTCTCCAACATTGAACGGTCTCTCGGACAGGTGCCTAACTCCAGACCACTTCGCCATCTGACCGTCGAAGACCTCCCCGACAACTTGGAGGACGACTGGTGTAAACCCGTCATCGAGAGCAGCACGCTGGCCTTCTTGCAATACACCTCCGGCTCAACCAGCGCTCCTAAGGGAGTGATGGTCGGACACGGCAACCTCTTGCACAACCTGTCGCTCATAAATTATGGATTCGACGTTCCGCCTGGTGAAGAGGTCGGCGTTTTTTGGCTACCCATGTATCACGACATGGGACTGGTCGGGGGCATACTTGGATCCGTCTACATTGGCGTCTCGACCATTCTGATGTCGCCTGCCTCATTTTTGCAGCGTCCGGTGCGCTGGTTGGAGGCCATTACGCGTTACCGTGGAAACATAAGTGGTGCGCCGAACTTCGCTTATCAGCTATGTATCGACCGAGTCACCCCGGAGCAACGAAACTCACTGGATCTGAGTAGTTGGCGCGTCGCCTTCTGCGGGGCAGAGCCTATCAACAAGCAGATCCTAAATCGTTTCGCCGACATTTACGAAGCCCACGGCTTCCGGCGAGAAGCTTTCTACCCCTGCTACGGGATGGCTGAGGCGACCCTGATTATCTCCGGTGGGCTCGGACCGGCTGCGCCAAAAGTGCATACCGTTTCGCGCGAGGCGCTGGCAGAAAACCGTGTCGTTGAGACGACCGAGACGGCAAAGGATGCCTTTCAGTTTGTCAGTTGTGGGCGTGCGCTCCTGGATCAAGAGATTGTCATAGCTAATCCAACATCCCTGAGTCGATGTTTGCCCGGTGAGGTCGGAGAAATCTGGGTTTCAGGCCCGAGTGTAGCCCTTGGATATTGGAACAGGCCCGCGGAGACCGAACGGGTCTTTCAATCTTATCTTGCTGACACGGGCGAAGGTCCCTTCTTGCGCACCGGCGATCTGGGTTACCTACACGATGAGGATTTATTCATCACTGGACGCCTCAAAGATCTGATTGTCATCCGCGGTCATAATCACTATCCACAGGATATTGAACTCACGGTCGAGCAGAGTCACCACGCGCTGTCGGCGGGCGGCGGCGCGGCCCTCTCGGTCGAGATGGATGGTGAGGAACGACTTGTTGTCGTTCACGAAGTGGCGCGCCGTTATCGTCATATCGATCTCAACGAAGTGCTCGAGGCCATTCGGCGGGCCGTCGCCGAACAGCACGAACTACAGGTTTACGCCGTGGTTCTAATCAAGCCCCTGAGCATACCCAAGACGTCCAGCGGCAAAATCAAGCGACGGGAGTGCCGTGCGAGGTTCCTTGCTAGGACGCTGGACATATTGGCGGAATTTACTCTGAAGCAAGGGGCCGGTGGCCCGAACGGAACTCAGTGCCCTCCTACGCCGAAAGTCTCTCCTCAAGCATCGTCCCGCACGGTGCGCGCCGTTCAGGATTGGCTGGTTGCGCAACTTTCCGAGCTCCTGCAAATCAATGCTGTTGACGTCAAGGTCACGCAACCTTTTGCGAGCTACGGAATAGATTCTTTGCAGGTGGTCCACATCGCCGGTGAGTTGGAGACTTGGCTCGGAAGGTCATTGTCCCCGACTCTGCTTTATGAATACTCGACCATCGAAACCATCGCGCAGCATCTGGGTGAGACCGTGATCACACACAACACAACGGTCGAGCCAGATTCCACCTATGACAGCCTCAGAGAGCCGATTGCGATCATCGGCATCGGGTGCCGGTTTCCCGGGGCTCAAGGAGCTGAAGGCTTCTGGCAACTGTTGTGTGAGGGAGTGGACGCGATCACTGAGATTCCTCGAGAACGTTGGGACGTTGACGAGATCCCAGACGAGCCCGACAAACTGAATATGCGTTGGGGCGGGTTTCTTAACCATATTGATCAATTCGATCCGTCATTCTTCAAGATCTCGCGTCGCGAAGCTGTTCGCATGGATCCACAGCAGCGCCTGCTTCTGGAAACGGCGTGGGAGGCGTTGGATGACGCGGGGCTGTCTGCCGAAAGTCTGGCAGGCTCACGCACTAGCGTTTTCATCGGCATTTCTACGAACGACTACTCGCGTCTTGAAAACGGTGGCTCCGAGCCCTCTGCCTACGTTGCGACGGGCAACGCCTTTAGCATCGCGGCCAACCGGCTATCCTACGTGTTCGACTGGCGGGGGCCGAGTATCGCGGTTGATACGGCTTGCTCCTCTTCGCTCTTGGCGATTCATCTTGCGTGTCGCAGCTTGCGGTGTGGCGAATCTTCGCTAGCGCTGGCTGGCGGCGTGAATCTTCTCCTCTCGCCCGCTGTAGCGGCGAACTTCGCGAAGGCCCGAATGATGGCGAGTGACGGTCGCTGTAAGACGTTCGACGCGCGCGCCGACGGTTATGTGCGAAGTGAGGGGGTCGGCGTCGTCGTTCTGAAGCCCCTCTCCGCTGCGCTTGCCGACAACGATTCTATATACGCACTCATTCGCGGCAGCGCCGTCAATCAGGACGGCCGCACGAACGGGCTGATGGCTCCTAGTCCTCAAGCGCAGGAAGCTGTTCTGACAGAAGCATACAGAGATGCGGGAATCGTGCCGGGCCAGATTCAATACGTTGAAGCCCACGGCACAGGAACGTTGCTGGGAGATCCGATTGAGGCGAATGCCCTGGGCCGGGTGCTCGCTCTCGGCAGGCCGCGCGGGAACGTCTGCCGAATCGGTTCGGTTAAAACTAACATCGGTCATTTGGAGGCCGCTGCTGGTATCGCCAGTCTTATCAAAGTCGCGCTGATGCTGAAGTATAAACAGCTTACGCCGAGTCTCCATTTCGAAAAGCCCAATCCATACATTCCCTTCGCAAAGCTTTCGCTGCGTGTTCAGCTAACGCTCGACGACTGGCCGGACGGTTCCGACGAGGCGCTTGCTGGTGTAAGTTCATTCGGGTTTGGTGGCACGAACGTCCACGTGGTGCTCTCTCAAGCTCCGAAAGGTGAAGAAATCAATGAGATTGAAGACTTATCTCACAGTGCGCGAATTCTTCCACTTTCTGCACACACGCCGCAAGCACTACGTGACAATGCCCGCCGCATGCGCGAATTTCTCACTCGTTCGGACGCAGTGACCGACGGCGTTTTGAAGGACGTATGTTTCACCGCCGGTGCGCGGCGAACGCATCACGAGCACCGACTCGCCATCATCTTTCACAAACGGGAAGAACTCATCGCACGCCTCGCCTCCTTTGAGCGCGGAGAAGCGCAGGTCGGCATCTCGACAGGGCGGCGAATCGCAGGACAGCGGCCTAAACTCGCTTTCGTTTTTTCGGGCCAGGGTACGCAGTGGTCCATGATGGGACGCGAGTTATTCGAGCAAGAGCCTGCGTTTAGGTCAACTCTCGAGACGTGCGACCGCTTGCTGCGACCGTATGCCAAGTTGTCGCTGTTGCAAGAACTCTTCGCGGATGAATCGAGGAGTCGGCTGGCTGAAACGGAGATCGCGCAGCCCGCTCTGGTTGCCCTCCAATTGGCTCTCGTCTCGCTCTGGCGGCAATGGGGAATCGTGCCGGATGCCGTGGTCGGTCACAGCATCGGAGAGCTGTCAGCGGCTCATGTGGCAGGCGCGTTGAGTTTAGAGGATACCCTGCGCGTCTCGTTTCATCGTGGGCGATTGATGCAGAGGGCGACAGGGCAGGGCAAGATGGCCAACATCGAAATGCCACTCGAAAAGGTGGAGCAGGTCATAGCTAGGTACGGCGGGCGCCTATGTGTCGCTGCCATCAACAGCGGGACCTCGATACTTATTGCGGGCGACTCACAAGCAGTCGAAGGTGTCCTCGAAGTTTTCGAGCGGCAGGAAGTTTCTTGTCACGTGTTGCCCGTGAACTACGCCTTCCACAGCGGCCAGATGGATTTCATTCTGCGCGACTTCCTCGATGTGATCAGCCCGCTCGACACGCAACCTCCGACGCTTCCGATTTTCTCGACCCTTACGGGACATGCCAGTAACGGCAGGGATTACGATGCCCTCTATTGGCAGCGCCAGATTAGGCAGCCTGTACGTTTCGCCGCCGCCATCGACGAAATGATAGAGAAAGACGACTTTGACTTTCTGGAAATTGGCTCACACCCCGTCCTCTCCACCCATATCAGGCAACGCCTGATCGAACACGGGGGTGAGCGTCTCGTTCTTTCTTCCATGCGGCGTGGGAGCGGAGAACTCGAGTCTCTGTTGGCTTCTCTCGGGGCGCTCTACGCACAGGGGCATGCCGTGAAATGGGAGGAGTTGTACAGACAGAAAGGCCGTTGCGTCTCACTGCCCGCGTACTCCTGGCAGCACGAGCGATGCTGGTTAGAAAGCGTTGAGATGCAGGCTGATGTGCTGAAGGGCAATGTGCAAAAAGCACGGGGCCACGGCCAAAGACATCCGCTATTGGGAGAACCTCTGAAGCTCGCGATCTCATCCGGATCTCACCTGTGGGAGAATCGTCTGGACCAGCGCCTATTACCTTACCTTGCAGACCATAAATTTCAAGGCGTCGAAATGCTGCCGGGAACGGCCTACTTGGAGATGGCGCTGACTGCGGCGGCCGAGGTTTACGGCGCCGTGCCGCACAGACTGAGGAACGTCAAGTTTCATCGCCCGCTCTTTTTCTCCAAGAGCAATCGCCCGCTGCTGCAACTGATCCTCTCTCCCCACTCTGAAGGTGAAGCCTCGTTTAGCATTTTCAGTCGGCCCGATGCTGAAGGGGCGGTCGAAGATTCATGGAGGCTGCACGCTGAGGGAACGATCGAAGTCAATTTAAACAACGACGTCTCGATGGTCCCACCGCAGTGCATCGATCTTGACGAAGTGCGGGAGAGATGCAAGGAGCAAGTTTCAAACGAAGCCTTCTATTCCGAGATGAGCGCAAGAGGACTTCAGTACGGGAATACCTTCCGAGGCATTACAGAACTCTGGCGACGCGATGAAGAAGCCCTCGGCCTGATAGAAGTTCCACGGACGCTCGAAAGCGAACTGGATATTTACCAACTTCACCCCGCTGTCCTCGACGCCTGTGCGCAAGTCCTGATCGCCGCTGGCGAAAGGCGAGAGGATCTATTTCTGCCCGTTGGCGCAGATGCGATCCGCGTTTACCATCGACCGGGACTACGCGTCCAGAGCTACGTGCGCGTCCAATCGAAAAAAGCAGCGCCGGGCGACGGGCTCGTTGGAGACGTTCTGCTCCTCGACGAAGATGGAGTCGTCCTAATCGAAGCTCTCGGATTGCGCATTCAATATCTTAGCGGCGCGCAACAGAGCATTCTGGGCGCTGATCTGGATGAGTATCTCTACGAACTTGAATGGCAACCCAAAGGTCTCTCGTCAAACGGACAGGCTACGGAATCTGAACTGAGACCTTCTCCGGCGGGAACGTGGCTTGCGCTCGTAGATGAAAGCGGGGTAGGGGATGCATTGGCGAAGCACATCGAGAGAGCGAAGGGCAGATGCATACGGGTTTCTCCCAGCCGAGCTTTCGAGCGCACTGGCCGCGATCATTTCAGGCTTCGAGTCGCACACGAAAAAGACATTCGCAAACTTTTTGACGCAGTGGTGGGAGAAGGCGGGCCGCCGTGTCGTGGGGTGCTGCACCTGTGGAGTCTCGATACTCCGCCGCCTGAAGAGACTACGGTCGCTTCATTGGAGCAGGCGCAGGCGCGCGGTACGGCGACGGTCGTTGCGCTCTTGCGGGAGATGGTGCGCACGCAACAGTTTAGCGAAGCGCATCTGTGGCTAGTAACGCGAGACGTTCATACGGTGCCGGGAGGACAAGGTAAGCCGGCTATCGGACAGTCGCTGCTATGGGGGTTGGGCCGTACTATCGCACAGGAACACGCGTCCATTTGGGGCGGACTCGTTGATCTTGAGACAGCAGCCTCCGCCGCAGAGAGTGCCGCTCTGTTGTGGGGCTTGTTGCAAAATCCGGAGGGCGAGAATCAGATCGCTTTGCGAAAGAACGCGTCCTACGTTGCACGCCTGACTCGCAAGGCTAAGCATAGTGCATCGTGGTCGAGTCAACGCTGGCGTTCTGATGCAAGTTATTTGATTACGGGAGGGTTGGGTGAACTTGGCCTGCTCGTCTCGCGCTGGATTGTGCAACAGGGGGCGCGCCGCGTAATACTCATGGGGCGCACGCAACTTCCCGCACGTTCCGAATGGAACCAGATTGAAGAGAAGCGTCTGAAGGCTCAAATTGCCGGGATTAGGCAACTGGAGTCTTCAGGAGCGAGCGTGCATCTCGCTGCTGTCGATGTCTCGGACGAAAAGCAACTTGCTGAGTTTCTTGAGACGTTTCGCAGGGAAGAGTGGCCACCCATCAGGGGCGTCATTCATGCGGCTGGAGTCTTGCAGGATCAGGTGTTGTCGCAAATCGGAGAGGCTGCGCTGGGGGCGGTGTTTCGCGCCAAAGTGATCGGCGGTTGGTTGCTTCACCGCCTCCTTAAAGATTCGGAACTGGATTTTTTCGTCATGTTCTCTTCAGTCGCCTCTCTGTTGGGTTCCGCCGGACAGGGAAACTATGCGACGGCGAATATGTTTTTGGATGCGCTGGCCCACTATCGCCATTCTGAGGGCCAAGCGGCCATGAGCATCAACTGGGGGCCGTGGGCCGAAGTCGGTATGGCATCCAGGCCCGAACATGCCCAACGCCTCGCGCGGAAGGGAATCGGCCGCATTTCGCCGGAGACCGGACTGGAAATTTTCAGTCAGTTGTTGCGACAAAACTCGTCGCAGGTTGCCGTATTGCAGCTCGACTGGTCCCAGCTATTCCAACATTATCCCGAACTGGGCGACGCGCCGTTACTTGCTGGATTGAAACGAGAGGGGTATGGCACGGCATCTGAGTCCAAGGCCGCGGGTGAAAATGATAGACGGGTGCGCGAAACCATTTTGGCGGCTCCGCCCAGCGAACGCCCTCAACTGCTTGAAGCCTTTCTCGCAACTCATGTAGCGGGGGTAATTGGTCTCTCGGTAGATAGAATAGAAGCGCGGCAGCCTTTGAACTCGTTGGGAATAGATTCGCTGATGAGTATTGAATTGAAGAACCGCATCGAAGCCGAACTTGGGGTGTTCATTCCGGTGGTGAAGTTGCTTGAGGGGCCTACGATAGCCGAGTTCGCGGAGTTCTTGTCAGATCTGATAGGCCTGACGTCAGAACCTGCACAGGATCCGCAAATCATTTCCGTGCCGAATTCTTCTTCTCCAATCGAGATTGTCGCCATCCGCTCTGAAGGTTCGAAGCCCCCATTCTTCTGCATCCACCCCGGTGCTCTGGATGTCTATTGCTACTCCGATCTGTCCAGGTATTTAGGGACTGATCAACCGTTTTATGCGTTGCGGCCGACGATACTTGATAACTACAGCATTTATCGAGCCGATTCGGTCAAGGCTACCGCTGATTCAAGTATTGAGGCCGTTGCGGCCTCATGTATTCGGGCTCTTCAATCCTCCCAGTCGCATGGTCCCTACTTTATAGGAGGATGGTCTATCGGAGGTGTCGTCGCTTTCGAGATGGCCCAGCAATTCGAAAAGCATGGAGAGCGCGTGGCGTTGCTCGCTCTCTTTGACTCGCCTGCCCCATTCCAAGGTTGCGGACCTGAAATGGATTACGATGACGCAGTTCTATTACCTGTTTTTGCAAGATACATGGGCGCGCGACGCGGGAAGAGACTGCCGGTCCTTTCGGATGATTTTCGAGAATTCGACAGCGGCGAGCTTTTCCACCGAGTCTGGGAGCAGCTAAGAGCTTTCAATGTTTTATCTGCGGATACCGATTTGGAGCAGTTTCGTTCTCTCTTTCAGATTTACAGGAACGGTTTGCAGAAGGCAACAGGCCAACTGCGGAGGTACGAGCCACAGATCTACTCCGGCAGAATAACTTTGTTCCAAAGCACTAAATGGTCGGAAGCTTTCGAGCCTCTTTTCCCGGACGCCGCTGCTGCCTGGGCTCAGAGTGTCGTCTATCCCGTCGCCATTCATAGTATTCCCGGTGATCACTACACGATGTTTCTGGACCCTGAAGTTCAAACGTTAGCGGAGTTGCTAACACATTGCATTGAGACTGCATCCAGTTGAGCGTTATAGGGATTTTGTTCGTTTGATACTGATAGCTTTGATTGGGGCGCTCTCGACCTCCTAAACCTAAAAGCCTCTCTATCCAATGCGGGTTGCTTAAAATCTCGTTGGTGGATCGGGTTTGAGCAGCCTCAAAAGACTTGCATTTTGATGGCACGAACGAGGAACTGCTCACTAAATGCCGTCTCGTTACCCGTTTACTCGTGGATAACTATGCTACCACCTCCAAGCTCAGTCGCATCGCTCGAATTGTTGGCCGATCCGATCTTGTTGTCATAAACAATGTCACCGCCGTTGTTCTTGTCCCAAATCTTGATCCGAAACTTGTCCACTCCTCCCCCGCCGCTAACTTGTCCCTCAATTGCTGTGAGTAAGAATCCGTAATTGCCACTCCCGTTGATCGTGCCTGTACCCTTGAATTGAGCTCTTGCTCCGGCTACTACCATCCACTCATAAGAGCTGCTATGAAAGTTGAGGCTGGCGACCTTGAACTGGAATTCCGTTTGGCCCGTCGGAACGGAGGCGCCTTGCTGGTACTTTGAGACGAAGCCAAAGTTTGCTTTGCCTGTTAAGCTTGGATCGAGTTGGTAAGCGCCTGTTGGTGAGTTTATCCAACCGCCGCCTGTAACGTATCCGCCATTTGGATCATAGATCACTACGATCGCATCGAAATCATCAACAACTGTCGCTGTGCCCATTCCACCGCAACCATCGACTACAATTAGCTTGACCTGGTACACGCCAGGAGTGCTGAAGGTATAAGTGGTATTCGCCAAGCCCGAGGTTGAACCGACTGGTTCAACAACTGTAGCAACCTGCGTGATATCCTCAAACATCCAGATCGCGGTGTGTGTACCGCCCGGGTTATCTGTGAAGGTACCCGTAAAACTCACAGGAGTGCCAACTGCACTAATCGTTCCACTTGATGGGCCGGTGATCATCACCTCCGGATTGCGATTGGTGACCGTGATCAATTGTTGACATGAAGCTTGATTGCCGGCTGCATCGGTAGCCGTCCAAGTAATCGTGATTTCACCGAGTGGGTAAGGCGCATTAAGTAGTTGACCGTCGCTGCGCACGCCAACCACGGTTACGCTGGAAGAGTCATCTGTTGCTGACGCAACCCCCGGATCAAACGTAGCTGAACACGAGCCAGGACTATCGCCGGCGATGCTGATGTCGGTTGGACAGGTGATTAGAGGTGATGTCGTATCGGAAGTACATGTGGATGAAGTGATTCGGAGATTGACGCCCACCAGATGACCGAATGTCGAAAGCTTGATGATCTGCAGCTTTACCACATCGCCTGCTGAAACCGGAATATTGTTCAAGATGGCTGGGCCCCCAGATCCTGCGGCGAAATCGAATGGGTTTGAGCGATAGTAACCCCCATGTGCGAGCATATTCCCGCCACTCAGAAGCGTTCCGTTCAGGTAAAGCTCCCACCTGTTGCTTCTATCTATTGACGGCGAAATCCAAGCTGACCCGGAAATACTAATGTTTCCATTAGAGGGACTGGTCCATGTCACGTTGGCTGGGGCAAAGTTCTCACCGCGGCCACTGTCGCTTGAGTGGCCGATGACATCACCGATTTCGAAACCATCAATCGAGCTGGAGATCCGAGTTTTGGCCCAAAAAGGGACGTGCCCGAAGTTCGGCCACGGCGCGTAGGCCCAAGCGGGTCCGAAGCTCGGTTCCCATATTGGTTGAAATGGAAGTGGATGGGTGCCTTCGTTGTAAGACCATGGGTCATTCGGATTCGATGCGTCGCTCCAATCTGCTGCCAGATCGTACGTCTCGATTTGGCCCGTTCCACAAGGCGGTGGAGTCGGGGTTGATGTTGGCGTCGGCGAGGGCGTCGCATCTGCCTCGGCTTGAATCTCAGCAGGTGACAGCGCCCGATTGAATATTTTCACCTCGTCGAGAAGTCCGGCAAAGTGTTCACAACTCCCAGTGCCGCCGATCACCGTCGACGCATTATTAACTGGACCCAACGAGCCCGCCCCTGTCCATACAGATTGTCCATTGATATATAGCCGCAAGGTGCTTCCATCAAATGTTCCCGCTATATGCGTCCACATATTAAGCGGCAGTTGCACTCCCTGGGCGCGAATGTAGCCTCCATCGAAACCGAGACCACCAAACACGAGACCACCAGGATCAAAAGCCAGTTGGTACTGAAAATCGTTGTTACATGCTTCGCGTTTGCCGAATAAGTGCATAGTGCCGGCGCCGCCCGTCTTATATACCCACATCTCGATAGTCATCGGTGAGGTTTCGTAAAAGTTCAAATTCGCGGCGTTTGGCAACAGCACGACATCATCGACTCCGTCGAAGCTGTAAGCTTGCCCAAATCGACCAGGAGCAAAGGTTGCTCCGTTTTGCAAAGTTCCATGATTTCCATGAACGATGTCGTTGGCAGTTCCATCAGCAGGCCACCAACTGATTAAGCCAGAAGGCGGAGTAGAAAACCCATTAACAAGACTTGAGGGGTGGGAGGCTTTCAGATTTATTAAGGCGGCGCAAGAGAGAGTAACTAAAAGTATGGCTATTGTTTTCAGAGTAAGCTTGGTGGGCATTGGTTTTCTCCTTTTGATGGGCAGGACTATAGGAGATAACCTGGCGGGTAAACTATTCGTAGCTACGTAGGACTAAGTAACGCTACGTAGTTGGGGCCGACTTACACAGCGGCCGGTTCGCGTGCCACCATGCGATGAGCGAATCCTTGCTTCGCAGATTGAGTTTTTCATGCAGGTTTTGCAGGTGCTTCTCAACTGTGCGGTGTCCGATGCCTAATCTCTGCCCAATTTCTTTGCTGGTCAGATATTTGATAAGTGACTCGAGGATTTCAATCTCGCGCGGAGTCAAATGCACTCTGTTGATATCAGCACCCTCACGATTGTAGTGAGCGGGTAGTTTCTTCAGCATTTCGGCGCTTATATACGTATCTCCCGATGCGACTGTCTTGGTGCCTTCAATAATCTGTTTCGGAGAGTCGTTCTTAAGGATGTAGCCTTTCTCGCCGGACCGCAGGAATTTTTCGAAGCTGTACTTCTCATTGAGGTGTGTCAGGAAAATAATCGCACCCGTGAAACCTGTCTCTCGCAACTCGCGGGCGATGACAAAGCCATCCTTTCTGTCTCTGCTCATTTCAATATCTATGATGGCGATGTCCGGCTTCGTCGCCATCGTCTTGTTCACACCTTCTTGAGCGCCGTGAGCGTCGCCCACAACCTTGATGGTCGGGTCAGTCTTGAAGATTGCCAGCAAACCTTGTCGGGCGATAGGGTGGTCATCGATGATGATGACTGTTATCTCTCTCATACCTCACTTCGCAGTGAATTGCCGCTAGGCCTGCCGCGCTGATTGCGTCGCGCCGGCTGAAAGCGCCGGCTCTGACAAGTGGAATTTGAATGTTATCCGTGTGCCACGACCGGGTGCTGACTGTATCACAGCCTGGCTACCCATCATTTTCGTCCGTTCTCTAATCAACTTTAGCCCAAACCCGCTTGATTGATCCGAACCCTTCACGACAAACCCTTTGCCTTTGTCTTCGACAATAAAAATGATTTCGTCCTCGTCACGTTTAATACTGATGCAAGCATCCTTGGCCTGTGAGTGCTTTACGATATTGTTGATGCATTCTTGCAGGATTCGATAGATGTTGACTTCGGTTTCGTCATCGAAGATCCCATCAATCGAAACTATGTCGTGCGAGAAGTTCAGGTCCGATATCTCGTTGGTCTTTACTATCCAATCTTTAATAGCTGCGGTTAATTGAAGTTCTTTCAGTTGTACCGGACGAAGGTCTTCAATGATGTCTTTCATTTCTGCATCGGCCCTTTCCGCCAGCACTTCAATCTGGCGAGCATATTC
Source organism: Pyrinomonadaceae bacterium (assembly GCA_025922875.1). Classification (GTDB taxonomy): domain Bacteria; phylum Acidobacteriota; class Blastocatellia; order Pyrinomonadales; family Pyrinomonadaceae; genus PSRF01. The sequence goes on along the minus strand of JAICGZ010000006.1, from coordinate 8,862 downwards.
CAGAGCAGAGCTCACATTCTCTGCGGGGCTTTTTGGATCGCCCAATCCGCGTCGCATCAACCACGCGTATTTGCTAATCGCAAACAAATATTGTTTAGGCTCATTGTGTAAATCATCGGCAATGCGTTTGCGCTCGCCATCGATTGAAGCGATTAACTTGCGTGAGAACTCTTGTTGCAACGCATGTTCGTGGGCCAACTGCGCGATGTGCCGTCGGTACCAGAAGGCTACCGATGAAGCTACCACCAGCAAAACGGCCAAAAGAATTGATCCTTGCACCCATCTTACCTCCCACCAATACGGCACGACCGTGATACGGATGCTCTGACCTGTATGGTTCCAAACGCCATCGCTGTTGGCGGCTATGACGGTGAAGATGTACTCGCCAGGCGGTACATAGTTGAAAGACGCGACTCGGCCCGTGCCGGCATCAACCCAATCACTGTCGACACCTGATAGCTTGTATCTATATTTGACTTGCTCAGGCTTGACGAAACTCAAGCCTCTATACTCAACCTGGAAACTCTTCTTATCAGGCGGGACGTCAACGTATTCGCGCAGTGCGGCCAACTCACCCGCAATTCTCAACCTTTCAATCACAACCGGTGGAGGACTTGTGTTTTGGCTTATCTTGCGCGGGTCAATTAGGGCAGCGCCACCGGCAGTCGGAAACCATAATTTTCCGTCTCGCGTTTTCCAACCCGCCGGTTGGCGACCGCCGTTACACTCCACGCTCATCAGGCCATCGCTCTTGTCATATGCAATCGAGGTGATGGAGCGAAGCTTTCCGTCAGCAGCATCATTCAACTGTTGTCGTTTGACACGATAAATTCCCTTGTTGCTGCTCATCCAGAAGTAGTCGCTATCGTCTTCCAGAATTTGAAATACGCCATTGTTAAAGAGACCGTCTCGCGTCGTGTGACGCGTGATGCGTCCATCTTTGAAACGACTTAGACCGCCATCGTATGTTCCTATCCATAAGATTCCTTCCGAGTCTTCATAGAGTGTTCTAATGTGATCGCTCGCCAATCCGTCGCTTTCCCTGTAAGACGTAAATCTTCTTTCAATATAACGGCTGAGTCCGCTCCAAGTGCCAAACCAGAGTTGGCCCAGGCGATCCTCGAGAATCACCTTAACGTCATTGCCAGCCAAACCATCAGTTGTCGTGTAGCGTTTGTAGTGACCATCCTCCAGTTTGATGAGGCCATGAGTCGTGCCGAACCAGAACCGCCCGGCTTGGTCTTGATGAATCGCCCAGACACCGCCCTTAAAAAAGTCATCGGGATCCGCATATACACTCCTCCGTCTGATTAGGTGGAGGCGGCGATTGCATTTACGCAATAGAGAACGATCTAGTCGGTATAACCTTTCAGTAGTTCCAATCCACATAGAGCCATCACGGTCTTCGTAAATGGTTGTTATAAAGTTGGCATTAGATGTTTCTCGGTACTGAGTAACGCAGCCATCTTTGATCCTGGTAACACCGCCTCCCCAGGTGCCAAACCAAAGGCCGCCATTGCGATCTTCGTAAATGGAATAAACATTGTTTGAAGACAAACCATCCATTTCGGTAACGACTTTGATGGCGGCCTCACGCGCGCGGTAAAGGCCGCTCCCGGCTCCAATCCAGAGGTTGCCTTCGCGGTCTTCATAGAATCTGGTGTTTTCAGAAGTTAGAAAACCTTGAGCATCAACCTTGGTGAAGCGGCCATCCTTGAATTGTTCCAGCCCTCTGTGTGAAGCGAGCCAGATATTTCCCTTTCGATCTTGCTGCACCGCTATAGGACGATACGCTGGAAAATACTCGAGCGGATAAGTCGTAAAGTGACCATCCTTTACTCGCACTAACCCAGTATCTTTCGTACTAATCCAAAATGTCCCGTGTTGGTCTTCGACGACTGAGTCAATTTTGAGACTCGGTAACGATGGACTCGAATAGCTGTGTAAGCGGCCGTGAGCATACAAATAAAACTGATCTCCATTAAGCCATGACAAACTCTTCCAAAGTAAAAAGCTTGCGCCCACAGACGTAGGCAGAAGCTCATGCAGCGGATACGCAATAAACTTTCCGTCCTTCCACCTCACGATCCCCTGCCGTGAAACGATTTGTAAGTCGCCCGATTCATCTGTCTCGAGATACTTGATTACCCAAGGTGGCAAACCTTCTTTAGTTGTGTAGGTTATAAAGTTGCCTGACTGATACTGGACCAGACGGTTGTCATCCGTCACAGCCCAGAGCGCTCCGTAGCGATCTTCAAAAAGTTGGTCGAAGCGATTACCACTGATTCCCTTGGTGTTTCCCTTATTGAAGACGGTGAACTGCTGGCCATCGAAGCGAGCCAAACCATCAAAAGTGGCTAACCAGAGATAGCCATCTCGTGTTTGCAGGATGTCGCTAACAGTGTTTTGGGGTAGGCCGTCATCAGTTGTCCAGCGGTCAAATACAAACTGAGGCAGATAGGCTTGCTGGGCTGTAACCGAAGCACAGCCTAGCAGTCCTCCCAGAAGAACACTAACGAGGTGTAGAAAAGAATGGATTAGCCTCTTGCGTTGCGAAGAAACCGCGTGCATGACCACCTCATCTTTTGGCTGACACCTGTCAAATTATTTAAAACGGCAGCGAGAAAAGATCTGTTGGATCACGTGCAAGGAAGAAGAATGCCAAGAAGCTTACTTCTGCGATTTGCAAGAATCAAGCTTTTTGTTGAGGTTTGCGTCGGTTCACACGATTGATCGTGTACCTCATGCCATCTCTTTACCGCAGATGACAAAGAGCAGCTCGAGGTTCTCTCCTGGATTAGCGTTTGTTATTCCTCAGTTTCCTCACCGAATTGGTCGGGTAATTGGTCGGGTGGACCAGCGATCATTAGAAAATGCCCAATATGATTGGGGTTTGTTTGACACGGTAGGGGTCTGCGGTTCAAATCCGCACGCGCCTACCAATCCTCTCAATAACTTACGCCATACAACCACGTTTTCCGTTGCTCCAAAACGCTCCAGATAAATTCTGATTGTGACTCCTATTCCTACTTAGTCCATTCTATGAGCTTGGCTACTGGACTTGCTCTCGTGGTTGGCTCTTCAAAATAGTTTCAGAATCCAAGCGGTAGCAATCAATCTTCGAGAGCGGCTCCCAATCAAAACGTGCGGGGTTCTGAATAGTGGTCACCTGAGGTTGTGATGCGCAATTGAAAACTACGTATAGCCAGTAGGCATCGCCCAGACGTAGGGCGGTTTTGTATTCGTTAGCGGTGAGGGCAATCTCCCCAACCGCCGCGCGTCCTTTAACCTCGATGAATCGCGTCGCGACTTGTTCTCCGCCAGTTTCAGATAGAGCACGACGTGAGATCAGATCAAAGCCACGAGTATCGTCCTCGACGTTTTCTACCTTGCAACCTCGCGCTTCTTCAAAAGCGACAACCGCCTGAAGAGCGATACGTTCAATTGTCGCGAATTTCAAATCAGGCTGAGCCTCTGGCTCGCCAGACGGGCGGACCACGGTGTAGCCAACAGCCTCGTACGCCTTCGTCCGCTTCTTGTACATGCGATTCAGTACTGGCACCGAAGCATCGACGTAGTCATAAACTCGAACTATTCGTTTGTCTGCATGAAGCCGATGCAACCGCCCGACGTATTGCTGCAAGGTGCCGCGCCACGAGATGGGCATAGCGAGGAACAACGTATCCAGTCGCGCGTCGTCAAAGCCTTCTCCAATGTACCTACCTGTTGCAAGGATCACTCGTGGCAGGCCATCCGCGACGGCACTGATCTCGGACGCAAGCGCATCACGCTGCTTCTTTCCCATTCCGCCTTTCATCACAAAAATGTTCGGCACTCGTGGTACGAGCTTCTCAAACAAGAACTCCAGGTGATCGGTACGCTCGGTGAGTAGGAGCGGAAACCGTCCTTCTTCGATTGCGGCAACAACATCGGCAACGATCAAGTCTGAACGCTGGTTGTCATGAATAAGAGCCGTGTAGATATCTTGAATGCCGATATCATTCCATTCAGGAGGCACCGTGAACTCAGTCAACCGAGGAATGACCTCGTATTGAAAAGCTGAAGCAGCAGCCTGCTTCTTACTGCTCACATTGAAGCGAATCGGACCGCATTGCATAAGAATGATGGGATGGTGGCCGTCTTTGCGAACTGGGGTCGCCGTTAGGCCGACTACGTACTTCGCTTTGGCCTGCTTTAACACTCGCTCGAACGAAAAGGCAGAGACGTGATGGCATTCGTCCACGATCACCTGGCCGTATTCGTCCACGATGTCCTTCACCTCGCCCTTTCGAATCAGACTCTGGATGACTGCTACATCAAGTCGCCCGGTTTGAGTGTTCTTCCCACCCCCTATCTGACCGATGTCCTTGGTTGTGAGTGCGAAGAACAGCGCCAATCTCTCCCGCCACTGGTCCATTAGTTGACGGCGATGGACCAGCACCAGAGTGTTCACTTTGCGGAGCGCAATCAGGCTCGCAGCGATGGCAGTCTTGCCAAAGGCTGTCGGAGCACAAAGGACACCTTCATCGAAAGCCGACATAGCCTTTACTGCCTCTATCTGGGTAGGCCGGGGGTCGCCGTGGAACTCAACCTCAAAAGGAACTCCGCGGAACCGATGATCTGTAACTTTGACCGCGATGCCATGGCTCTCGCACAGAGCGAGTACTTCTTTCAGCAAGCCCCGAGGCAGCGCTATATGATGAATCAGGTCCTCAGCGCAAGCGATGACGCGGAGTTTGCCAAAGGTTGAGAGTCGCATCGCTTGTGCCTGATAAAACTCCGGATTCTGAAATGCGGCCAGACGCATCAAGCGATCCAGAAACACATCGGGCAAGTCTTTCTTTTCAACAAAAATCATATTGCCCAGCTTGATTGATATGTTTGGAGGCAGCGGTTCCGTAAGGGTCTTGTCAGAGACCCGTTCAGAGGGAGGAAGAATCCAGGGATAGTTGGCACCATCGTAGTCATTTGGCCCGTGTCGAACGTTGATGACGTCGCCAGCCGGATAGACCTTGCGAAGAAGTGCTTGCGCTTCGTCCGGAGCCAATCGTCTTATCGAAGAAAGAAATGCCCACTGGTCATCGAAGGGCCGAAGTTGATCGTCTACAAAGACGCTGTTGCCCTTTTCGCGTGGGCCATGCTGCAAGGGCAGGGCTATGAGATTTCCGAATCCGCCCCTCGGCATAGTGTCCTGGCTTGGAAACAAGCGATCATAGGAATCGAGGCCCACTGCATAACGCCGCTCCATCGTTCGCGTCAAGATAGCGCTCGCCAGCTTTCTGGCCAATGCTGCTTGTATGGGACTGGCGAAGAATATCCAGACATGAGCTCCGTTTCCCGAGCGTGAGCGTTCAAGTGAGGCAGGCACTCCGGTCTCACGACAGATCTTCATGAAGGCGCCCGCATCCGCTTCCCAGCTCTTTTTGTCGAAGTCTATTACTACAAACCAACAGCTATCGTCCTGTAGGAGAGGATAAACACCGATGGTTTGCTTTCCGAGCAGATGATCTCTGATCACTTCATCGGTTAGTGAAAATAGCTTGGTGATGCGAAATGATTTCTTTGGTCCTCGCCCAGAAGAAGGTGCCTGGTCCCATTCCTTATCACCTGCCGGTGAATAGCCCGCCTTACCGTTCCTTCCTTCCCACCTGACCGCGTAAACGTCGTCCCTGCCGCGAAAGAGGTCCTTGAATAAGGACACTTTAGCGTCTGGCCGAGAGTCAGCGGTCACAGTGGCTGATGGGGATGCCTTTACTTCGCCAATCGACCTCGGCCGCTCAATGTCTTGATGAGCGCCCTCCGGAGCTTCGCCAATGCGAAGCCTCAGCCGCGCGTTTTCTTCACGCAAACGCTCACATTCCGCGATGGCCTTCGCGAGTTCAGCTTTCAGAGTCTCGTCACTGCCCATGAGTCTAATCCCGAGGGAAAAGGAAACTACAAAAGACCGCTCTGACCCTCGATATTCGTCCTCGCTACGTTTATCTTCGGATTAGAAGAATACATCAGGTATAATCAAGGCCATTATGGTTGCCTTGGAAGAAACTATCAGCATACCGCTCGTTGTCACCGAGCAAGGAACTATTAGAATTAAAGGCTCTCGAGTAAGTCTGGATTCTATCGTTCACCATTTCAAGCTTGGGGCAACAGCCGAGCAAATTGTTCAGAGCTTTCCCTCTCTCAGCCTCAGCGACGTTTACTCAAGTATTGCCTACTACCTTACACATCGCCCGGAAATTGAAACGTATCTGGAACAGCAAAAAGCAGCAGCCGACAATCTTCAAGACCAACTGGAATCTAATCCTGACTACCAAGCCGAGATTGGTGAGCTACGCTCTCGCATTTTGCGGCGGTGGACCATGGCTCAAGAGAATGGTGAGACAACTCCGACCGCATAGACCGCACTTTCATGCTTCGGTTGCTCATCGATCAAGATCTCGATCATGTCATCCTTCGCGGTCTCTTACTACGTGTTGCGAACCTGGATGTCATAACGGCTCATCAAGTCGGCCTCAGTAATGCATCCGATCCCGAGCTCTTAGCGTGGGCGGCTGAGCACGAACGGGTTATCGTTACTCACGATCGACGCACAATGCCTTATCACGCAACCAGTCGTATTGCCAGATCAGAGAAGGTACCTGGTGTCATCGTTGTTTCGAGGCAGTTGCCCATCAGCCAAGTGATCAATGAGCTTGAAATAATTGTTTCGTGCAGCGATATGAGTGAATGGGAGAACATCGTTAAGCACCTACCCCTCTAGCTCAAAAGCGGGCTGGTCTTTCTTAGGGAACCTTTTGAAGCACCAGAAGTTCTTAATCATCGGCAAAATAATTGGTCGGGTAATTGGTCGGAAAGAAAAGAAAATGAAAGAAGAGGCCCTTTATTATTGGGATTCGTGAGGGTAAAGCGGTGCTTTGACACGGTAGGGGTCTGCGGTTCAAATCCGCACGCGCCTACCAATCCTTTCAACAAGTTACGCCGTACAATCCACGTTTTCCGTTGCTCCAAAACGCTCCACTTGCTCACTGCCTGACGAGCACAACCTGCGAAGTGACGTGTCAAGGATGGCTGCGATCCAATCGGTTGTAAACTCTTGTCATCCGCGGGATATCGACTTGATTGCATCGATCCGGCTTTGAAATTCTTGACTGAATTGCTTCAACTCTTCCTCGGTAAGCAGTCCTTCGTTAATGATATTAACCAGCCGCATCAAGGCGGTTGACCGACGCAGGTCGTCGAAGGCACGGGCCATTGTCTTGTCACGATCCTGAATTAGCCGATACACCTTTAAGTAACAATCATGGTAGGAGTCGTTACACGCTGTCGCCAGCTTCACCTCTTCGAGAACGCGCTGACAATATCGCTCCAAAGCAACGCTATGGAGACGGCGGAATACTTTCCAATCGGATTCCTTAATGTCCATGTCCAACTTTAATCACGAAGCCCATTATACTGCCCTTCAGCGGTTCCATCATGCAATTACGAAAAGAAGGCATTCTCATCGCGAGTCAGCGGCAAGCGCTCTTAGAATAAGGATTCTTCACCAGGAACCGTTTTTACCTAAAACGGCGTAGACTGCTAATGGGTTTGCGGATTACATCACTATCTTCGTCCCTGAGTAACCGCCTCAATTCTTTTCCCACGGATTGAAAACTGCCACACCCATCGATGGAATCTGTCCAGTATCTCTTGTAACCAATGTGAGATTGTGTTCCAACGCAGTAGCCGCCAAGAGACCATCAATGACGGGCAATACTATTCCGCTATTACGGGCGGCGGCGGTTAACAAGCCCCAGCGATCAGCAACCTCTTGGTCAATGACCAGGAGTCGGCCCTCGAAGCGTGCGCGGAGATCCTTGTCGAGCCAGGCCTCCAAGGTTGCTCGACGTCGCGATTGAGGCAGAGCCGCGATCCCGCGCCGAATCTCACCCAACGTCAAAACGCTTAAGTACAACAGCGACTCGTCAGTATTCTCAACCCACTCTGTAACGTTTGCTTCAGGCTTAGGTTTGACAAGTTCGGAAATAATGTTCGTATCCAGCAGGAAGCCGCTCACAATTTGATCTCCCGTCCGGAGTCCACATCGCGGCTAAGATCGAGCTTGACATGTGAGAGTGGTGATTCTGCAAAGAATTTCACGAGGCTTTTCGGCTGGCGAATGCGTTTGGTTAATTGAGCAAACTGCTCTAGCGGCAAAACTACAACCTGCTCTTTGCCCTGGCGAGTCACTACCTGTGGCCCCTCAGTGCGAGCGCGACGAAACAACTCGCTAAACTGGGCTTTCGCAGTCTGCAACTGCCACGGTGGACTCTGCCGTTTCTTGCCTGGTTGAGTGCTCTTTTTTGATCGCCGCATATTTAATTCACCTCGCTGACCAGTCTGACTAGATTCACTATACCACGTCTATACGATTTACGTCTCCGCCGGTGATATGGTGGGCGTCAGCAGATCGCAAACGGATACGGTCAAGATCAATTGACGGTGAAAGAAACCGTCCCAACAAGCTTGGCAGACTTTTGGCAGACTACGCTTCGAATCCAATCAAGCTATGCACCGTAAGCGTGACTTCTGTAGAGTCCCCGCGTCAATGTTTATGGCGACATGAAGGATTACACGCTATGAGATTTGAGCAGGGATGGCGTTGACACGGTAGGGGTCTGCGGTTCAAATCCGCACGCGCCTACCATTCCTTTCAAGAACTTAGCCGTACAACCACATTTTCCGCTGCTCCAAAACGCTCCACTTAGCCATTCTAGTTCCCGTAATTCATCATTAACGGTTGCAGCGAATCTTCCTGGGAGTCGCGTTCGGTATGGTCTTTCTTTTATTTCACAAAGCGGACGTACTCTTAAGGTTCGCGGAGGG